>CALISX010000271.1 GCA_938041725.1 uncultured Lachnoanaerobaculum sp. | reverse complement strand
TTACAATATAGGAAAAAAAGTGGTATTCTATAGGATGAGGTTAGCAATACCTAACAAATTTTATGGAAAGGACCACTGCTATGAATCGAAAAATAGAAAAACTGAACGGACGGGATATGATCAACATTGGCATTTATGCTGCCATCTACTTTGTAATTGCCATGGCTCTTGCCTTTACCGGGCTGATTCCGGAATTTTATGAGGGAGAGAGGGAAGGAAGCATCCGCATTGGAGGACAGGAGGCGGGGGGCATATCTATGATTTTGCTGGACGAGTCCTTTGCCAAATTGGATTTTGAGAGTACAGAGGGGCTGCGGGAGATTATCCGGGAATGGAAAAGCAGGGGCAAGACCATTTTGCTTGCAGAGCATCGGAACCACTATGTATGGGAACTGGCAGATAAGGTGGTCATTCCCAAGGGAAAAGCCACGGCCATTGTGGGCTCCAATGGAGCGGGGAAAACCACTTTTTTAGAATGTCTGTGCGATGGAGTCATCCAAATGGAAGGGAAGAACTGATGGCAGAAAAATCAATTTGGGAGGATTTTATACGGTTCGGGGAGATGGGAGACTTCCGTCTGATTGCCAGTTCTAAGGATTGTATTGTGCTGCGTGTGGAGAATGAGACAGGGGAGGGGGATATGATTATCTACCCGGTGTTCGAAGGCATTTATCTGATGTATAATGATTTTCATATGGTGCGGTATGATTCCCTGTTTCAGGCAGCCAAAACCATACTGGCGGTGGATTACTGCCGGGAAGGAAGCCTGGTTATGGCATGCAGGGGCGGATTGTATCAGGTGAAAAAGCCTGGAAATGTCTGTATTGATTCCCGTGTACACCACAAAGGGGAGGTGCATTTCCCCGCCGGTCATTTTCATGGGATTACCATTGGCTTTGGTTTTCCTGCGGCAGAGAAGTCTCTGGCAAAAAACGCTTCCGGAATTGAAGTGGATCTTTCGCATATCAGAGATAAATACTGCATGAAGGACGGATTTTCTATTTTGAAGGAGAACGAGACCCTTCAGCGTATTTTTATGGATCTGTATCATGTGCCGGAACGTGCCAGGAAAAATTATCTCCGGACAAAGGTTCTGGAGCTTTTGGTTTGTCTGTCCGCCATGGAAACTCCGGATGGGAAGGAGGAACAACCTTATTTTTACCGGGATCAGGTGGAAAAAACAGCTGCAGCCATGAAGCTGATGACAGAGAATCTGCGGCAAAGCTATACCATAGAGGAGCTTAGCGCACGCTTCGGGCTTTCTGCTACAGCCTTTAAGAACTGCTTTAAAAGTATGTATGGAAAGCCGGTATATTCATGGCTTCGGGCCTATCGCGTACAGACTGCCTGCGAACTTTTGATTACCCATCCGGAAAAGAGCATTGGTTATATTGCCTTTGCAGTGGGCTATGAGAATACGGGCAAATTTTCCGGCGCTTTTAAAAAGCTCTGCGGTATGACGCCGAAGGAGTACCGCAGCCGTTCTCGTTGAAAAGAGGGGAGACACCACCATAGGCATAAGTTCGTGCAGCACTTTGCTGCGAGGCAGCTTGCGTGTTGCTGACAGGTATGGTTTTAAAAGAAGGAGAGAAGATGGAGTTTAGAACAATGCGCCGTTTTAGAGGAGGAATGCATAGAGGTGCTGCGGTCAGAAAAAAGAGGGGTGCTTTCTGTCATGGGAGAGGGAGGCTACCCCTATGGGATGCCTCTAAATCATTGGTATTGTGAGGAGGATGGGAAGCTTTATTTTCATGGAGCAAGGGAAGGGCACAGGGTGGACAGCATTCAAAAAAACAGCAAGGTCAGCTACTGTGTGTATAACCAGGGAGATCGGGAGCCTGGGGACTGGGTGTATCATGTTAAAAGCGTAGTGGTATTTGGGGAGATGAAGCTGGTAGAGGATCTGGATAAAACCAGAGAAATCTGTATCCGCCTGGTAAAGAAGTTTACCGATGACCAGGAATATCTGGAAAAAGAATTACAGAATGCCTTGCCCAGAGTGCAGTGCTTTGTGCTGACGCCGGAACATATGACAGGAAAACTGGTCAAGGAATCATAAATGGTGAACTATGGTAAGGAGACTTCACAGAAACGATTGGCCTTCGGAAGGTATGTCCGAGGGCTTTTTCTAACAGAAAATTTTTTATTTTAATATTATTAATACTGTTTTCCCTTGATATACCTGTAAAATATATTTAGAATAAGCCTATAGTACTACAATATACGAAATGTTTTACCAGGTTTTGGACAGGGAAGCATACCTCCACTGGAGCTTTTGTAATAGCTGCGGATTGATTTCTGATGTGGGGGCTTTGGATAAGGAGAGGCGGACGGTGAAGAAAGAGGAGAAATATTATTCTATTGGAAAAGTGTCGGATATTTGCGGCGTTTCAGTGAAAACCTTACGGTACTATGACCAGGCCGGGGTGTTGATCCCCGAGCTGAGAAAGGATGGGAGTAATTACCGCTACTATGCCAAGGAGCAGCTGATTTCGGTTTTTATCATTAAAAAAATGCGGCTGCTGGGGTTTTCCCTGGAGGAGATCCGCCGGGCTCTGGGGAAAAATACGCTGGAAAGTATGGAAAATGAGGTGCATCAGCATATCGGAAAGCTGGAGGGAGAGATACTGCGTCTGGGAAAACAGCTTAGGGAGTCTAAGGTGCTGTTGGAAAAGCTGCAAAAAGGAAAGGAGCTTTTGGAAAGGGACCCCAAGGAGCATTGGGATGTGGTGGTGGAAGAGATTCCGGAAAAGCATCTGTTTACCAAAAGGAGCCTGATGGAATCCTATCGTAATGAGGAAGTCAGTTTGGAAAA
>CALISX010000270.1 GCA_938041725.1 uncultured Lachnoanaerobaculum sp. | reverse complement strand
GCCATAGGCTTTTATATTCTCATTGACCTCGCAAAAAAGATTGTCAGCCTGGGGGCTTCTTCCGGCTCCCGATGTACCGGATTTGGCATCAATGATAATGCTGTTCTCCTCAATCAGCCCATGCTTTAGCAGGGGAAGCAAAGAGAGGACGGAACAGGTGGGATAACATCCGGGATTTGCCACAAGTCGGGCTGTTTTTATCTGTTCCCGATTGCATTCCGGCAAACCATAGACGGCTTCTGTTATGAATTCTTTGGATTTATGCGGAATTTTATACCAGGCTTCATATACATTGGCATCTTTGATTCGAAAGTCTGCGGATAAATCAATGACCTTGCAATGGGACAACACTTCCTCGCTGATATTCTCCGCCAGAAACCCCTGGGGGGTGGCTGTCAATATCACATCCGCCTTTTTGGAAAGGGCCAGCACATCATCATTTTCGCAAACCTGGTCTGCATATTGATACAGGCCTCTGTAAATGGAAGAATATACCTCTCCCACGAAGCTTTTTGATCCAAAGCCAATAATTTCGCAGTCTTCTCTTTGCAAAAGCAATCTGGCAAGCTCAGCGCCTGCATAGCCTGTTGCACCCACAATCCCTATCTTTATCATAAACCTCCTTATATGCAGAAAATCCCAGGGGACGCCGAAACGTCTGGGATTTTCCTGCAGGAAACCCCTGGGGCTTTCCTTAGCTGTAGACCTTTAATAGATGCTCCATTTTAGCACACATATTTTCCAATAACAAATCAAACAGGGTGATGGCCACCATGCTTTCCACCACCACCACAGCTCTGGGAACAATCACCGGATCGTGCCGGCCATGGATGGCTAATTTTTTTTCTGTCTTAAAGACCGTCACCGTATCCTGTTCCTTGGCAATGGAGGGGGTGGGTTTTACGGCCACCGTAAGAATCAAGGGAGCGCCATCGCTGATTCCTCCCAGGACCCCTCCGGATTGGTTGGTTTTTTTGCAGATACGCTTCTCCCCCTTGACTGTCTCCACCATGAAGGCATCGTTTGCCTTGCTGCCTGGCATGGAGGCCAGGGCAAAGCCCCCTCCGAATTCAATCCCCTTTACAGCCCCTATACTCATAATGGCAGAGGAGAGTCTGGCATCCAGCTTGTCAAATACGGGTTCCCCCAGCCCCGGCACCATCCCGGTGGCAATGCAGCCGATGCAGCCCCCAAGGGAATCCTTGGCTTCCCTGGCTGCTTCAATCAGTTCCTGAGCCCTGGCGGCGGCCAGACGATCCGGCATAAAAAGGGGATTGTCTGCACAGATACTAAGATCCAACTCCTGGGTATATACATTGCCAATGCTTTGGGTAAAGGCCTGTATGGAAATTCCCACCAAGGATAAAGCCTTGGCAGCAATGGCTCCTCCAATCACCCGGCCAATGGTTTCCCTTCCCGAGCTTCGCCCGCCCCCCCGGTAATCCCGGAAGCCGTATTTCTGGTCATAGGTAAAGTCTGCATGTCCTGGCCGGTAGGTAAAGGCCAGCTCCTGATAATCCGCAGAAATCTGGGCAGTGTTTTCCACCAGCACCATAATGGGGGTGCCGGTGGTTCTTCCCTCAAAGACACCGGAGCAGATGCGGCAGACATCTCCTTCCCTTCGGGAGGTGGTGTACTTGTTTTGTCCCGGTTTTCTGCGGTCCAGGTATTTTTGAATATCTTCTTCTGAGAGGGAGAGCCCTGCGGGGACCCCGTCAATAACTGCTCCCAGGCCTGTTCCATGGGATTCTCCAAAGGTGGTGACACGAAAGAGTTTTCCGAATGTTGATCCTGCCATAGCTTCCTTTCTACTCCGAAACTTCTGCCATAACACAGCAGTTGGGCTGGTTTACATGCACCATATTGGCGCACATGATAATCAGCCCCGTTTCAAAGTCCTCTGCAAAAAATGTGATGGAGCCGCTTTCATGGTTGATGGAGGCGATATGTCTATTGT
>CALISX010000269.1 GCA_938041725.1 uncultured Lachnoanaerobaculum sp. | reverse complement strand
TGAACGGATTGATGCCTTGATTGTGGGTCCCTTGATGGAAGCCCTCCATAAGGCCGGAGAGGAGTTCTCCCTTTTAATTTTACCGGATCACCCCACCCCGGTTTCCATCAAAACCCATAGCAGCGATCCGGTACCCTTTTTGCTGTACCGCTCCAATGCCCCTCTCACAGATGGACCCTCCTCCTACAATGAAAGGACGGCCAAGGAGACCGGGTGCCTTATAGAAAAAGGCCATACATTACTGTCCCTGCTCTTTAACCAGTCCGGCTAAGGGCAATCACTATAAACCTGAAAAAAGGAACGAGACACCATGAATGATCAAAACAACTTAAACCGACAATCTGTTAAAAACCAAAGCCCCCTGCCAATGGAGCCTCTCAGCTCTCCCTCAGGATACCATCCGGGAAGAAGACCCAAACGGTCCGGCTCCTGGATCAAAAAGCTTTGTATCTTAGTAATTCTTGCCTTGGTCATCGGGGCAGGCGGTTATTTTTTTATTATCAAAGGCCGTCCCTCCCTTACCCGGGGTAAAACCGCCCCTCCCTCGGAATCCACTGTAGAATCCCGCACGGAGGCAGAGAATGGACAAAGGGAACGGGATGCAAAAAAAGCGGAGCTGCTTTTATCTGCCCAAAAGCTCTCCCTTCAATACAACTATGATGAGGCCCTCTCCCTTTTACAGGACTCCGGCTTTACCGAGGATCCCCAGGTACAGGCCGCTCTGCAGGAACTGGAGGAAGTCCGGTCCACATTGGTGGCCCAGGATATTACCACGGTAACCCATGTATTTTTCCACAGCCTGATTGTAGACCCCAGCAAAACCTTTTCTCCCCATGTGGCTTACGATGGGTATAACCAGGTAATGACCACCATTCCGGAGTTTAATAAGATTTTGCAGAATCTATATGATAAGGGCTTTGTGCTGGTGAGCATCCATGATTTGGCGCAGGAAGAGGAATCTCCCGAGGGCGGGATGCGGATGGTGGCAAGGGATGACCTTTTGCTGCCTCCCGGCAAAAAACCTCTGGTAATGAGCCAGGATGACGTGTGCTATTACGAATATATGACGGGGCAGGGCTTTGCCAACCGTCTGGTAATCGGAAAGGACAAGAGAGTAACCTGTGAAATGGATTTAGAGGATGGCAGTCAGGTTCGGGGGGACTATGATTTGATTCCCATTTTAGACCATTTTATTGACGAGCATCCGGATTTTTCCTATAAGGGGGCCAAGGCCATCATAGCCGTTACGGGATATAATGGCATTTTCGGCTATCGTACCGCTCCCAAATACAGCGAAAATCCCACCTATGAGGCGGATAAGGCCGCCGCTGCAGCAGTGGCCGCCGCCTTAAAGGAGGAAGGATATGAACTGGCCAGCCACAGCTGGGGACACCGGAATCTCAGCACCATTTCCTATGCTGATCTGGTGACGGATTCCAATAAATGGCGGGATGAGGTGGAATCTCTCACCGGGAAGGTGGATATCCTTCTGTTTCCCTTTGGGGCCGACGTGGGAGACTGGCATCCCCAGACAATGACAAATTCAAATACCTTTACGACCTGGGCTTCCGGTACTTTTGCAATGTAGATTCTGCTGTCCACTGGGTGCAGGTGGGACCGGACTATTTCCGCCAGGCCAGAAGAAACCTGGACGGATACCGTATGTGGCGGGATATTACGGAACCGGACAATAAAAAGCTCTCGGATCTGTTTGATGCCAATGAGGTATTTGATCCGGTGC
>CALISX010000268.1 GCA_938041725.1 uncultured Lachnoanaerobaculum sp. | reverse complement strand
TGCTGTTCTTTTCTCTCCTCATTTCAGATTCTGAAAACTTAAATCCCGGGCTCCTGTCGCTGTCATCAAGCTTAACTCTTATACCTGCAGATTTAAGTTTTGATAAAAGCTTTTTAGCCTCTTCAAGAACGCCTTCTTTATGCATGGCAACAGGAATTATATTTACCTGAACGGGAGCCACTGCAGGAGGCAGCTTAAGACCTGAATTATCACCATGCACCATTATAATACCGCCTACCATCCTGGTAGTAAATCCCCATGAAGTTTGATGTACATATTTAAGCTTATTATCTTTATCGGTATACTGTATTTTAAAAGCTCTTGCAAATCCGTCCCCAAAATTATGGCTTGTACCTGATTGGAGCGCCTTGCCGTCATGCATCAGGGCTTCAATGGTAAAGGTGGCCTCTGCTCCGGCAAATTTTTCCTTCTCGGTTTTTTCTCCCCGGATCACCGGCACCGCCAGTTCCTGCTCAAAAAAGTCTCCGTATACTTCCAGCATCTGCATGGTTCTGTCCCAGGCCTCCTGGGCTGTGGCATGCACCGTATGTCCCTCCTGCCAAAGGAATTCCCGGGAACGAAGGAAGGGACGGGTGGTTTTTTCCCAGCGCACCACAGAACACCACTGATTTAAAAGCTGGGGGAGATCCCGATAGGATTTTACCGTTCGGGCATAATAGTCACAAAACAGCGTTTCCGAAGTGGGACGGACACAGATTCTTTCCTCCAGCTCCTCCAGTCCTCCATGGGTCACCCAGGCTACCTCCGGGGCAAAGCCTTCTACATGCTCCGCCTCTTTTTGCAAAAGACTCTCTGGAATAAACATGGGCAGGTATACATTCTGGATACCGGTTTCCTTAAAGCGGCGGTCTATCTCATTTTTCATATTCTCCCAAATTGCAAATCCCGCCGGACGGATCACCAGGCATCCCTTCACACTGGTATAATCCACCAGCTCCGCCTTTAATACGATATCTGTATACCATTGTGCAAAATCCTCCTCCATGGAGGTGATCTGCTCTACCAGTTTCTTTTCCTTTGCCATTTTTTCATCCTGACTTTCTTTTTCTTTTCTCTAGGGCTCTAATTTTCCCTTGATTTCACCCTTTTTTCGAATCAACAGACTGCTTTCCACATCTTCAATTCTTTTTTTCAGGTAAAGATAGGCCATGCCCCCTGCCAAAGCAATGATCCCAATCACCGCAAGCTCAATAATATTTCTCAACAGCATTACCGCCCCCTACGCCTTAAGCGTTCCTCCATTGCCTTACGTTTTTTCCGGATCCAACAAAATGCCCGAATCATGGGGAGCAAAACCACCACATACCACCACGCCATAACTCCCAGGGCTGCCGCCGCCAGTCCATCCACCGCGTTAAAGGGAGCCGGGGGTGCCTTTTGGGAAGGCGCTTTAGGAGTCTCCTCTTCTCCTCGAGAGACTGCGGTGTCAATCTGTGTCTGGGATACAGGTTTTGGTTCGGGCATGGGCTCGGATGGAGACAAGGAAGTTTCCTGGGGCACCATAGTGGTGTTTTCCGGATCAATGCCCTTTTCCAAAGATTGACTGGCTGTATCTGGAGTGTTTTCCCTCCGGCTTTTGGTTCCTCCTACCTGTCCCCTTCCCCCGCTTCTTCTTTCTGTTGCAGCCTGGGACGTATCCCTGGCTTGGGTCTCAGAGGCGGACACAGAAGGGCCTTCCCCAGAGGAAGACGAAGGCAAAACGTCTTCTTCTCTCCAGGGGAAAGAGGAGGAATGGGAATTTCTGTGCCTTTCTCTGGCAGAGGTGGTTTGGGGAGAGGCACTGCTTTGGGTTTCAGTGGTTTCCTTCTGGGTGGTTGTGGTCTCCTCTTTTGTTTCCGGCTCTGTGGAGGGCTTGCTGGTTTCCCTTGACTCTGCCGTTGTTTGCTCTTTGGT
>CALISX010000267.1 GCA_938041725.1 uncultured Lachnoanaerobaculum sp. | reverse complement strand
ATGTCGGTCTTATGCTCTCGATGCTTGTTCGTACGCTTTTTTGTGTTCTGTGAAGTATTCGAGCCGTTTCCCGTACTGTCTTTTGCAGTTCAAAATAGCAGTAAATTACGTTCCTCTGCTCTTTCGATAAATACATTCTTTCAATGATTTCGCAGTCAATGAGCATTTCTGCATAGTAAAAATTTCCTTGATTTCTTTTGTCTACAATCATGTCCTTGTTGCAGATCATATTCCATACAGTAGAGGCAGTATATTCATACTCATATTCATACTGTGGGCGCAGTTCTTCCTTGAAGCCATTCGCACAACTTCTAAAATTTCCATCGCCCGCCATCTACTTTCACCCGCCATGCTTAAAGCTCCATACACCAAAAGAGCGGAAATACCGCTCTTTTTTTATCTTCTACACCGGTTCCCCCGTTGTGAGGTCATATTCTTTGCAGTCCGTACAATACTTTATATGTCTTGCATAGGGGTCACGTACCAGCCGCCCAATGCCTACAAAGTGATTCATTCTTTTCCTCCTCCGGAAATTCCTTCTCCCTTTCCTTATACAGCTTGACTGCATCTTCCTTCAGCTTCTGCAGCAATTCGTCCTTTTTCATATCCGCCATGGCGTCGGTATACTTTACAGGGGACAGAGGAATATTGGGAAGCAGCAGCTCATTGAGCTCATCTAAGTTCCACTCCTCTGCTTTGACCTCGTCAGAAATGGCCATATTGACGGCATGCTCAATCACATCACCGATCATGTGCAGCACGGTTTCCCGCATATTGTCCCCTTCCAGAACCTTATTGCGTTCCTCATAGATCACTTCCCGCTGCTCATTATTTACTTCATCATATTTTAAGAGATTTTCCCGGATACCATAGTTGTTGCTCTCAATCTTCATCTGAGCCTTTTCAATGGCATTGGAAAGCATCCGATGCTCAATCTGCTCTCCCTCCGGCACACCCAGGGAGTTGAAAATGCCAATCAGTCTTTCGGAACCAAAGAGGCGCATCAAATCATCCTCCAGGGAAATATAAAAACGGCTCTCCCCTGGATCTCCCTGACGGCCGGAACGTCCCCGCAGCTGATTGTCAATCCGGCGGCTCTCATGGCGCTCTGTACCAATAATCTTCAATCCTCCTAGAGACTTGGACTCATCGTCCAGCTTAATATCCGTACCACGACCTGCCATGTTGGTGGCAATGGTGACCGCCCCGTGGATACCAGCTCCTGCCACAATCTCTGCCTCCTTCTCATGGAATTTGGCATTCAGCACGGTATGAGGAATCCCCTCCTTTTTCAGCATCTTGGAGAGCATCTCGGAGGTTTCAATGGTAATGGTACCCACCAGCACCGGCTGCTTCTTTTCATAGGTTTCCTTAATATCCTCCACCACAGCCTTGAATTTCTCTGCCTTGGTTTTATATACTGCATCCTCATGATCATCGCGGGCAATGGGCTTATTGGTGGGAATGGCAATGGCATCCATGCCGTAGGTATTCCGAAACTCCTTTTCCTCGGTAAGAGCTGTACCTGTCATACCCGCTTTTTTCCGGAATTTATTAAAGAAATTCTGGAAGGTAATGGTGGCTAAGGTTTTGGACTCCCTTTGCACATCCACATGCTCTTTGGCCTCAATGGCCTGGTGCAGTCCGTCGGAATAGCGTCTTCCGGGCATGATCCGTCCCGTAAACTCATCCACAATCAGCACCTCTCCATCCTTGACCACATAGTCCTTATCCCGAAACATCAGATTATGAGCCCTAAGGGCCAGAATAATATTGTGCTGGATCTCCAGATTCTCTGGATCCGCCAAATTCTCAATATGGAAATACTCTTCTACCTTTTTGATGCCATCAGCGGTGAGATTCACCACCTTATCCTTTTCATTTACAACAAAGTCGCCGCTTTCCTCAATTTCTTCTCCCATGATGGCACCCATCTTGGTAAACTCGGCGCTGGCCTCTCCCTTTTCCAGTTGTTTTGCCAGAATGTCGCATTGCTCATATAAAACCGTAGATTTACCAGACTGTCCGGAAATGATAAGGGGGGTCCTGGCCTCGTCAATCAAAACCGAATCCACCTCGTCGATAATGGCATAGTCCAAAGAACGCAGCACCTGCTGCTCCTTATAAATCGCCATATTATCTCTCAGGTAGTCAAAGCCCAGCTCATTGTTGGTAACATAGGTAATATCCTTGCGGTATTCCGCCTGTCTTTCTTCCGGGTTCATGGCATTTAACACCACTCCCACCTCCAGACCCAAGAATTCATGAACCTTTCCCATCCACTCCGCATCACGCTTGGCCAGGTAATCGTTTACCGTTACAATATGCACACCCTTTCCCGCCAGGGCATTCAAATAAGCCGGACAGGTAGAAACAAGAGTTTTACCCTCACCGGTTCTCATCTCGGCAATACGACCTTGGTGAAGCACCATACCACCTATAAGCTGTACTCTAAAGTGCTCCATACCTGTAACTCTTACTGAAGCCTCTCTTACAGCTGCAAATGCTTCAGGCAAGATATCATCAAGTGTTTCTCCGTCTGCCAATCTTTGTTTGAACTTTGGTGTAAGTTCTCTTAATTCCTCATCACTCATGGCCTGCATAGTAGGACGCAGACCCTCTATCTTATCAATAGTAGGGTCTATAATTCTAAGCTCTCTTTCACTATGTGTACCAAATATTCTTTCAATAAAATTCATTATGGTTTCTCCAAAAATAAATT
>CALISX010000266.1 GCA_938041725.1 uncultured Lachnoanaerobaculum sp. | reverse complement strand
ATACCATCACCCGTTTTGGTTACGATGTGGATAACTCCAGATGCTACTTCTCCATCGGAATTGTGAAGGGTGAAAAAGAGCTGGATGTTGGAATCGGTTCTATGGATAAGTTCACAGGACTGGTTGCCAACAACATGGTGGTGCAGCGTGAAGAAAAAAATCATCTGGTTCTTCCGGGAGGAAAGGAGGAGATGAAGAATTTCATCGCTGCCATGCAGGTTGACCGAAGTCCGGAGGGCAGGTTTGCGGCTGCCGTGAAGGGAACTCTGAATATCAAAGACATTGCACAGGTGAGAGACCTTTATTTCGGATTTGAGAACGGACCTATGGTGGAAGCATCGGGAGGTCTTTATCTTCCCCTGGATGTGGAAGTGATCCTGAATCCCAATAGTGACGGCTTCAGGCATGTGGGTGATGTGGATATCCTTTACAGCCATCCGGATCGTTACTTCTCCTTTAACATGACGCTCAATGAAATTGATATGCTGTCGATCAAGCTGAGCGGTTCCCTGGGCTTTGAGTTCAGCCCCAAGCTCTTTGGAGTAAGCATAGGCTATCCTGAAACCCTGGTGGGCAATATACACATCTATCATGTGGGGCTTGGACTCAGGTTCAGGCTGGATGAGGATGGAGCAAACATTATCAGAGCCAAGGTGGAATTTGGTTTTGAGAAAAGCATCAATGTATTCATTGTCTACCTGCGGGGTTATATCTATGCCGGAGCGGACGGCGGCTATTATGCCCAATACGATGAGAATGGAGACAACGTACCCGATGGTCCAAAGTTCATCCTGGTACTTTATCTGAAGGGAGGCTTGGAAGGCGGAATCAAGGTGGCCGGCAGACGATTTAATATCATACATATGAGTCTTGATGCGAAGGGCTCACTTGAAACAATTCCGCCGAATAATGATTGGAAACTGGCATGTTCCGTGAAAGTAAGCTATAGCCACAGAGTATTCCTTTTTAAGATCAGCGGATCCGTCAAGGTGGATTTTGATACGACCTTGTAGGACGGTGTTCAGCGGAAAGCAGATAAGGGGTTAGCCCCCGGCATGGGGGTTTATGCTCCGGAGCATGCAGCAGCGGACAGGTAAGACCCGTCCGCTTTTCTGGCGGTGATCTATGGAGGCCAAGCCTTCATAGATCACCGCCAGCTCTTCTATCTTCCATTGAAGGGTATGATGTGATAAAGTAATGTGTGACGCCCGCTGGTTGATTTTTAATATTCTCCTGGAGAGTGGTTTGGATGAAGGTGGTAACATGAGATTTTTGGATGGGCTGTTTCGTCGAAAGACCGCAGCAAAAACAGTAGAAAAAGCAAAGACTGCGAGTTTGGAAACACAGCAGCTTTTGTTGTGCAGCGCTTTTATTGCTCAGCTGCTGAACCGAAACGCCTATGTTGCAAGAAGCGAGTACGCCTCTCAACTACAAGATTATCAAGAAGTTATTAAATTCTTCCAGGTGCTTCAGAAAAGTAAGACACTGCCCTTTTACTGCAGAGAAAACGGTATTGCCGAATCCATGGTCTGCACAGTACTGCAGCAGTATGACACTATGGAGGATCTGATTGGGGCCCATAATGAACAATTCATTGTCTCTGCTATGCAGCAGGAGAAATCCTATCTGGACAGGATTTTGCACGATGTGGATCCGAATATTATGCTAGACGATGATCAGCGCAGAGTGGTTCTTACGGATGAGGATTATTGTCTGGTAATTGCCGGCGCCGGGGCGGGAAAGACCACTACCGTAGCCGCCAAGGTGAAGTATCTTGTAGAAAAGAAAGGCATGGATCCTTCGCAGATTTTGCTGGTTTCCTTTACCAATAAGGCTGTAGGAGAGCTTCGGGAAAAGATCAATACCGACCTGGGCATTCCCTGCCAGATTGCTACATTCCATTCTGTTGGCAATGCCATCATTCATAAAAACGCTCCGGATGAAAAGCTGAGCATTGTGGATGACGCAAAGCTTTATTTTGTTACCCGAGTTTATTTCCGGAATTCTGTCCTGAAGGATGAGAATGCGGTCAACAAACTCATTCTCTTCTTTGCATCGTATTTTGATGCTCCCTACGAGGGCAGTGATTTGAATGATTTTTTCAATAACATTGCAAAGGCCAATTATTCCACCATGCGAAGCGATCTGGAGGACTATAAGCTGGAGATCATTGACAGCAGGACCAAGAAGTCGGTGACCATTCAAAATGAAATACTTCGTTCCCACCAGGAAGTGGAGATTGCCAATTTCCTTTATCTGAATAACATAGACTATGAATATGAGCCGATTTATCCCTATGATATTCCAGGATCCAGAAAGCCTTATACACCGGACTTTATAATCAGACAGAACGGTCATACTGCCTACATAGAGCATTTTGGCATCAATGAGGATCATACAAACAATCGCTACAGCAGGGATCAGCTGGATGCTTATAAAAAAGCGGTTCATGATAAGATCCTTTTGCATCGGCAGCATCAGACAACGTTGCTGTATACTTTTTCCGGTTATAAGGATCGGCGTACTCTGACGGAACACCTGAGAGAGCTTTTGGAATCCAATGGATTTGTGCTGAAGCCCCGTTCCAACAGAGAAATCATGGAAAAGCTGGTTGCCGGTGAGACAAACCGTTATATCCGCAAGCTGGTTAATCTGATCTGCCGTTTTATTTCCAATTTTAAGGTAAACGGCTTTACAGCGGAGGAATTCAGGCGGATGTATTATTCCACGCAAAATGTTCGGACACGATTGTTTTTGGATATTTGCAATGACTGCTTCCTGGAATATGAGCGTTTCCTGAAAAAAAATAATGCGGTGGATTTTCAGGATATGATTAATGAGTCAGCAAGACTGCTCCGTCAGGTGAAGGAAATGAAGCAGAAGCTGGACTTCAAATATATCATTGTGGATGAATACCAGGACATCTCCCGGCAGCGGTTTGATTTGACCAAGGCACTGGCGGAGGTGACGGATGCCAAAATCATTGCTGTAGGGGATGACTGGCAGTCAATTTATGCGTTTAGCGGGTCGGATATTTCGCTTTTTACGAAGTTTGAAGAAAAGATGGGGTATGCCAGGCTTCTTAAGATTGTAAAGACCTATCGAAATTCCCAGGAAGTGATTGATATCGCAGGGGGATTTATCCAGCAGAATGCGGAACAGATTACAAAGGAGCTGCAGTCGCCCAAGTCTATCACAGATCCCGTTATTATTTATACCTATGATGCCGCGTTGAAGCGGAAGAATGACCACCGCCGGGCCGGTGCAAATTATGCACTGTCCTATGCAGTTGAAACGGCACTGGGACAGATCCGGGAGTATTGTTCCCAGGAAGGAAAAGAACCTGGAAGGGTTCTTCTGTTGGGCAGATTTGGCTTTGACGGAGACAATCTGGAGCGCTCCGGTCTGTTTGAATACATAAAAAGGGGCAGCAGGCTGAAGAGTGTCAGGTATCCAAAGATGGATATCACCTTTATGACAGCCCATGCTTCCAAGGGTCTGGGCTATGATAATGTAATTGTTGTTAACGGAAAGAATGAAACATACGGCTTTCCCTCCAAAATTCAATTCGATCCGGTTCTCTCTTTTGTAATCCGGGGAGATCGTTCTATTGATTATGCAGAGGAGCGCCGATTGTTTTATGTGGCAATGACCAGAACAAAGAATCGTGTGTATTTTATTGCACCGGAGCAAAACCCTTCGGAATTCCTTCTGGAAATCAAGCATAATTATAAAAATGTACTGCTGAAGGGAAAATGGAATGAAGATACGCCGCAGCAGCTTGCCATAAAGTCATGCCCGATCTGCGGGTATCCGCTTCAGCTGCGGTATAAGAATGCCTATGGTCTCCGGCTCTATATCTGTACCAATGAGCCGGAGCTATGCGGATTTATGACCAATGAATACAAAGCGGGAAAGATGTCCATCCTGAAATGCAGCCGATGCAGGGACGGGTATCTGGTAATCAAGTCAGGTAAAGGCGAAAATTACTTTTTGGGCTGCACGAACTACAAACGGGATGGCAGCGGCTGCAATCATACCATCGGAAAAAAACAGTATTATGAGATGATGTGCTGCGAGCCGGAACCGGAAGCTGCACCCTTGGCAGAGATACCATCAGCAGCATCCGCAGCTGTTCAGCCTGCGGCGCCTAAGCCAAAGCCTGCTTTTGTTCCCAATAAAAGCGAAGGCGCTGATGTGATTCAAAGGCCGGATCTGGCTCCGGTACGATTCAAGGGGATTGACTTGAATGAAGTGCTTTTTACCATGCTCCAGGCACTGGAAAACGTAAGTGCCAGAAGGTTCTATGGAATCAATATGCTTTTGGATGTCCTGCGAGGGTCGGATACAAAGCGGCTTTTGGAGGCTGAATTAAATCTCGTTCCTGAGTATGGTACATTGGCAGAGATCCCCCGAGAAACCTTGTTTGAGATTATTGCCTGGATGCTGGATCATCATTTTATGTTAAAGACCAAAGGACAATACCCGGTACTGCATCCGACAGCAGATGGCAAGTCCTATCATAAAACAATAACAACAGCTAAATTAAACACATTGAAAAGGCGTCTGGAAACAGGTGTTTGAACAGGGCAGCATCTTAAAAGGGGCGATTTGTAGGAATAAAACACTGGGCACATAAAGAATGCAACAAATGTTTCATTTTAGTGTATAAGTCCCCGACCGGCAAACATGTGGATGCTGTGCTTGCACAAGCAGACAC
>CALISX010000265.1 GCA_938041725.1 uncultured Lachnoanaerobaculum sp. | reverse complement strand
ATGTATCTGTGCATGCAAGCATGCCCATCTACATTTCCGCCGGTCGGGGACTTATGCAGTACAATTAATGAGGAGGATTTAGATATGAAAAAATTTTTAGCAGCAGGTTTGGCCTTGTCCATGGTACTTTTAAACGCCTGCACAAGCGGTCAGGCCCCGTCCAGTCAGGCCCCTGGCGGTGAGGGCAGCAGTGCCCGGGCCCAGTCCGGCGGGGGGACAGGCACAGAGCTTTCCCTATGGACCTATCCTGTGGGAAAGTGGGGAGATTCTGCCACAGTGGACGGCATCATTGCCAAGTTTAATGAAAAGTATCCGGACATTAAAATCAAGGTGGAGTATCTGGATTATAAAAGCGGGGACGACCAGATCAATACCGCCATTGAGGGAAAACAGGCTCCGGACATTGTTTTAGAGGGACCGGAGAGACTGGTGGCCAACTGGGGGGCCAAGGGACTGATGGTGGATCTGTCAGACCTTTTTGAAAAGGATGCAGCCAAGGATATTTATGATCCGGTGAAGGCAGCCTGTCTGAGCAAGGATGGAAAATATTATGAGTATCCTGCCTTCATGGTAGCCCATTGTATGGCGGTGAACAAAAAGATTTTTGAAGATGCAGGAGCTTTGCAGTATTTGGATACAGAAAACCATACCTGGAGCACCGATGATTTTTTCAAGGCAGTCAAGGCAGTCTATGATTCCGGCCACACCAATGTGGGGGCTGTGTACTGCTCCTCCCAGGGAGGGGACCAGGGAACCAGAGCCTTGGTGAACAATCTCTATTCTGGAACCTTTACAGATTCCGGACATACCAAGTATACAGTGGATTCCCCGGAAAATGTGAAGGCCCTGGAGGCGGTTGTGGCTGCAGAAGGACTGAACTTTGATCCCTCCATTGCAGGAGGTGATGAGATTACTTTATTTAGAAATGGAACCTTGGCCATGTCCTTTTGCTGGAATGTCATGCAGCAAAACAACACCGACAATGGAGAGGCAGGAAAAACCAATGGAGGAGAGGAAATCATTCCCATGCTCTTCCCTACAGATGACGGCAAGACGGAGCTTTGCGGCGGGATCTGGGGATATGGTATATTTGACAATGGAAATCCCGACAAAATTGCAGCTGCCAAAACCTTTATTGATTTTGTCTGCAATGATGAGACCCAGGTGAAGGACAGCGTCATGGCCTCCGGCTTTTTCCCGGTGCGTCCCTCTGTAACCGGCGTATATGACGGGACGGATACAGCGGATGTGATGCGGCTGTTTGAAGAGAAGTTTATGCCCTCCATGGGAGATTATTACCAGGTAACCCCGGGCTGGACCACAGCCAGAACCGAGTGGTGGAATATGCTGCAAAGGATCGGGGCAGGGGGAAAGGTACAGGAGGAAGTGACCCTGTTTACCACCAATGCCAATGCAGCTGCTGCCCAGTAATCCGTTTTGAAAGGCCCGCAGCCCTGTCAGGGAAGCGGGCCTTAAAGCATGAGGGTTTATTGAATTTTTGAAGCAGAAGGGAGTTTCATGCAGACAACAACGGCTTTTACCACAAGAAGCAAGGCTCTGGTGCGAAGAGAAACCACAAATGCCTATTTGTTCTTACTGCCCAGCCTGGTTTTCTTTATTGGCTTTGTGATTGTGCCCATGGTCCTTTGTATTTTTACAAGCTTTTTTGATTCCACCATGGGTAAGGATATAAAGGATGTATTTATTGGATTGGGCAACTATCGGGAACTGTTTGGGGATCCTGTTTTTATAAAATCCCTTCAGAATACATTGATCATTGTGGCGGTATCGGTGCCGGTGGTATGTGTTTTTTCCCTATGGGTTTCCTCGGTGATTTACCATATCAATGACAGGGCCCTGTCCTTTTTCCGCTGTGTGTTTTACCTGCCGGTGGTAACCGGCTCGGTGGCGGTTACAGTGGTATGGAAATGGATGTTTAACAATTACTATGGTGTCTTCAACTATGTGGGGAAGGCAGCCGGACTGTTGAAAGAAAATATCAACTGGCTGGGAGACAAGCGATTTGCTCTGGCCTGTATTATTTTGATTTTGCTCACCACCTCTGTAGGCCAGCCCATTGTTTTGTATGTTTCCGCTTTGGGGAATGTGGACCATTCTTTGGTGGA
>CALISX010000264.1 GCA_938041725.1 uncultured Lachnoanaerobaculum sp. | reverse complement strand
TTCACCTCCTTGTCAGAGGTCAGTTCCCCGTCAAAGACACTGGCCACATAGGAAGAACCTCCTGTAGCCATATTGGTTTTCAGCAGATTGTAAAAGAGATTGATGCAGTCCCGCACCGTAAGACCCTCCTCTGCTGTTTTGGTAATACCCTCATTCAGCTCCAAAAAAGCATACTTTGCCATACGCTTATTATAGGAATCCCCGGCAAATTCCGTGGAGGCATAGCCCAGCAGAGTCAATACCCCCTTCACCCCCTCATGCAGGGTAACATAGTCATCCGGCTTGAATTTCCCTCCCAAAAATCCGCTCATATAGTTCTGCTCTGCAGCAATGCGGATGGCAGAGGCGTATTCATTCCCCTGGGACACATCATTAAACACCGATACATTGCTGGACTTGGTCAGCACAGAGCGGTAGGAAGAAGCCTGCACCAGCATCTTGGCAAACTCTGCCCTGGTAACCTTCCTGTCAATATTTCCCCCCACAAAGGTAATGCCTGTGAGACCGATCACCTTTTTGCGCAAATCAAAATTGGAACGGGCATTGGCGTATACTGCCGGAGCAAACACAGACTGCACTGCCATAACCGCCGCCAGTCCCAAAGCTGTTCTTTGTAATCCCTTATATCTCATAGATTCCTCCATTCTTTTTTTATTTTCCTTCTCATATCATAAACCCCCATGCCGGGGGAGCGGGCACCATCACAGATATATGTCTGCGCAGCACTCTGCTGCAAGGCCGCCCCCGTGCTGCTGACAGGTATTCGCAATCCAGGCCTGCGACCTTATTTGCCCATTATAATCACAGGGAAATTAATTGAAAAGTTAATCCCCAAAAATTCATAGAATGTTCACTGAAAGAGAAGGCTTTTGTAATCCTCTAAAAGTGTATCATTGTATGAGTCAAATAATACACTCCTGGCTCTTCTCTGTCAAGAGAGATTCCCGGCTCTTTTCTTTCCTTTTCCCTGCGTCCTATTTGCCTATCATGTGATATTGTGCTATAAATAACAAAGACAAAGGGGGGAGCAGTATGAATCAAACCATTATTATTGCGGCTGTTGTTGTGGTGCTTTGGAACCAGGCAGCTGCAGCATTGAGAGCGTATTTTTCACCACAAACCTAAATCACCTTACAGCAAGGTGATGCGCAGGTTTATAGGTATGGTGGGGCCAGTCCCCTTGACTTGGGAGTTTGCTAAGATTGATCCACTTACAGCATACAGGTGCAGAAAGGAGAACTATGAAAAAAATCATAATTGTGCTTCCGCTTTTAGTGTTAGTTCTGATGGGTTATCTGTTCATACACAACAAAACAAAGCGTGAAGCTATGCATGTGTTTGAATTTGAGACCATCAATGAGCTCCCCAGTTCCAGACGAATTGAGGAATTATATGGAGAGGCTGCCGGATTATTTAACGTAGAG
>CALISX010000263.1 GCA_938041725.1 uncultured Lachnoanaerobaculum sp. | reverse complement strand
CAGGCGCTCCGTGGCATTAAGCTCCGTGCAGGAAGCCCCCAGACCCGCAAAGTGGGCGGCAAGATCTGCACCCACGCGGGCAAAATAGGCCCTCGCCTCCTCCACGTCCTTTCTGCCCACAGTGATCGTGACGTACTTTTCCTGAATCAGCCCGTTGGCCCCAGTGGCCTTATTCAGCAGCATGGCGTTATATTCCTTGCGGAACAGATCCCGCGCATCTTCCTTCATGGGCATAAGGACGGACTGCTCGAAGCTGCGCTGATTGAGTGCCCGGTTGTTGATGGTGATCTTGGTGGTCGCCCCGGCATCCAGACTGTTTAGAAGCTCCGAGTAAGAAAGGAACATGACTTCCTTATCCTCCCGGCTGGCCACCAGATAGTTGATGTCTGAAAAGCGGTAGGTCTTGGAATACTTGCTGCCAATAAGAAAGATGCCGTCGTTCCAGATGCGGCGGATCGGGATCACATCCCAGATCTTTCGCGGCACCTTGTATTTTCCCTTATCCTGCCTGAGCAGGTTCGTCAGTGTTTTGATCATGCTTCTGATCACCCTCCTTTTCTCTGGTGTTGATGGTGTCTTTTAAGAGTTCGTAGTAGATGTTGTTAGCTTCAAAATGGAGCGTTTTCGGCTCCAGAAGCTCTGAGCGTATCCAGACGATTAAAAACTGCTCCGCCGTCATGCCGTGGTAGTTTAAGAACCCCAGCAGGGCAAAGGGCGCTGCGCCCAGGATACACATCCAGCTGACCGTCTCCACCCCAAGGTGGGGACGGAGCAGAAAATACAGGCCCACGGCGACGCCGATGGCCAGAACAGAAAAAATGAACTGCCGCATGGACAGTCCGAAAAACATGGATTCCGTATAGCTGCGGATCTCCCGGTTGATTTTTACTTCCAATAGGACACCTCCTTTACAGGCCAATCATCTCGCGGACCACCCGGTCCGCCATCTTCACGCAGCCCACCAAGACCAGCATGTTGAAGATCAGCTCTCCCACGTAGCTCCAGACCATTGTGACCGCCGCCGCGTCCGGATTAACGCTTGGCGGGGAGGAGGCGAACAGGGAGAAAATGACGCAGGCCAGTACGATAATGGCACCCTCCAAGCAGACGGCAGCATAGCTTTTTAAGAAGCTCTTGCCTATATTTTGAGTCGGCTCTCCGGCAAAGGTGGAGAGCGGAATGGGTGCGATTGCCGTATAAAGATACAACTTAAAAAACCGCCCGTAGACGGTCATGATCATAAGAAACGACAGCACCGTGATGAACAGTCCGCCGATCAGCGTCACCGCCCATAAGGGGATGCTCTCAAAAAAGCCGCAGTCCTCCACAGTGGTCACGATCTCATCCGGCAGCACCGTGCTGTCCGCCGCCCCGATCCCTGCTGAATTCATAATGATAGAGATCATGCCCTGCACGATCTTAAAGAGCGCCATCATCAGCTCCAGCCCGTAGGTCACAACGCCCTTTACCAGGGCGAAGCGGATAAACAGTTTTAATACAGTTTCCGGGCGCTTGGTCTCCGCAAGGCTTCCGCAGGTGCGCATGACCCCGACCACAAAGAACAGCACCAAGAGCGCCAGACCGACCGCCTGCAGCGCGCCGTGGATGCTTACGATCACGTTCCAGATGGAGCCGCCCTTGAAGTTTTCCGGGGACTGGGTGAGCAGCTGCCAGATCTCCGCCAGCTTGCTGTTCCATATCTCCAGCGCATTCTGTAAATTTTGTACGACCCAGTTATCCGACATTCATTTGGCCTCCTTTCTGCAGGATGGGCGGAGCCACCTCCGTGGCCCCGCCGCCCTGCGGGTATTATCCGACGATCAGATTCAAAATCTCCTTGGCAAAGGTAATGACAATGCCCCCGGCCAGGGTCAGAAAGCCATTGGAACGCTGGGACGGGTCGTGGGACTGGAAAGAGAGCCCAACCTGCACAATGCCCCAGCCCAAAAGGATCAGGCCCACGGCGAGGATCAGGCCGAAAATGAAATCGGACAGATTGTTGACCACCGTGATCGGGTCGTTTGCGGCCAAGACGGGAAGGGGCGCGGCCAGAAGCAGAGCACCTGCAAGCACTGCCGCACAGTAGATACGCCAGCCCTTTTTCCCCTTATCTGTCAGGGGCAGACGGCTCTTATTGAGATTCTCCTTACGGTTCTTTTTCTGAAACAGCTTCATTTGTATTTTCCTCCTGTGATAAATAGATGGCTTCCAGTTCCTCATTGGACAGAAGCTCATACATGGTTTCGATATCCTTGCCCGGATCGGTCAGCTCTACGCCTGCCGGGGCAAAGGATATGGTGGCGACAGCATTTTCCGTGCCGCCGTGGACATAGGGGCTTGCTTTCCCGTCGGTGGTCAGCGCCACGCTTGGATGCTTCAGGATGTCATACTTCTCATCCAGAATAGGCTTTTCCCCCCGGATAAAGAGGATGGCTTTGCTGTTATCCAGCATCCGCACCTCCGCCGCGTCCAGCAGCTCGCGCCCTGTGATCTGGTAGTTGGTGGAATAGTTGCCGCTCCGTCCGGTGCTCTTTCCGTAGGTGTTCGTGTCAATGGTTTCCTTCCCCAAAAGCTCCGCCACATACTTATGGGTGGACTGCTCGTTGCCGCCCAGGTAGAGAAATTCGTCGCAATTCCCCGTGATACTTTCCCATTGCTTCTCAAAGAGCGCCTTCAGCTGCGCCAGGTTCTGCAGGATGATAGATACGGATACCTCACGGGAACGCATGACGGAGAGAATCTTGTCAAAGTCATCCGGTAAGCTCACATTGGCAAACTCATCCATAAGAAAGTGGACATGCACCGGCAGCCGCCCGCCGTACTTGTGGTCAGCCAGGGTGAAGAGCTGCTGAAAGAGCTGGGTGTAGAGAAGCGACACCAGGAAGTTAAAGCTGGTGTCGTTGTCCGGGATCAGCGCAAAGAGCGCCACCTTTTTCTCGCCCAGGGAGGGCAGGTCCAGCTCGTCGGTGGCCGTCAAAGAGGCAAGGCTCTCCAGATTGAATTTCTCCAGCCTCGCCGCCAGTGTGATTTGGATAGATTTCAGTGTTTTGGCGCTGCCACTGTGATAGTCCTTGTAATACTTCACCGCGATATGATCCGGATTTCGCATCTCCAGCCGCTCAAAGAGCTCATCCAGCGGAGACTGATAGGAATCGTCGTCCTCCCGCACATCTCCGGCCCGGAGCATCTCCATGACCATGGGGAAGTTCTGCTCATCGGGCGGCGCTTCATGATGCAGATAAAAAATCAGCGCCAGAAGGAGCATGGAAGCCGCCGTGTCCCAAAAGGGGTCCTGGCTCTGGCTGCCCTTTGGAGTCGTGGACTTGAACAGGTTGGTCACAAGGCGCTGCACGTCGTTGTCGTCCCGCAGATACACAAAGGGGTTGTAGCAATGGCTGCGGCTCATGTCCAAAAGGTCCAGCATGCGCACCTCATAGCCATTTTGTTCCAGCAGATAACCGGTGTCGCGGAGCAGCTCGCCCTTGGGGTCCAGGATCACAAAGGAAGTGTTTGCCTGGCAGAGATTTGGCTTGGCGTAGGCTCTCGTCTTGCCCGCGCCGCTTCCGCCCACGACCATGGTGTTTAAGTTTCTCCGGTGCCGTCTCCCGTCCAGACCGATCTGCACATGCTGGGTCAGCACCTTGTTCTTCTCCGGTTCCTTTGCCTGATATTTCTTATTCACAGCTCTGGCGTCGCCCCACTTGGCCGAGCCGTGTTCCTCGCCCCTGCGGTAATTGCGCCGGGAGGAGAGGTAGACGCCGATCCCAAGCCCGTAAACGAGCAAAAGAATGAGGACCGTTTTTAAGCTGTCCTCTAATCTGCGTTTCCAAGGTGTGACTAAATTCATATCCATAGTCCGGATTTATGCTTATCTTGCTTTCCTCTTCCAGCTCTTTTGAATTAAACGGTAATGAAAACTTTAAAAGCAATTCCTCATCGGGTTTGTCCCATACAATGTCAGCATC
>CALISX010000262.1 GCA_938041725.1 uncultured Lachnoanaerobaculum sp. | reverse complement strand
TTCCAGCGAGCGAAAAACAAAAAAATTATACAATACAGACGGAGGCTCCCTGTCAATTTAGGGGGGATTTTCTTTGGCATTATATTTCTTTATATAGTTTATGGGCTTTTTACCTTTTTTACCAAGGACAGGATACGCTTTTACGAGGTGGTAGAGGGCAGCATGGTGGCAGATTCCCAGCACCGGGGATTGATTCTGCGGGAGGAACGGGTGGAAAAAAGTCTGGAGAAGGGCTATATAGATTTTTACATTCGTGAGGGCAAACGGACAGCAGCGGGGGGAAGAATCTATTCTATCGACAGCACCGGCACCCTGAAGGATCTCATTGCAAAAAACACCACGGAGGTGTCCCAGCTTTCTGACAGCAATATCGCAGAGATCAAAAGGGGGCTTTCCCAGTTTGCCACCAATTTTTCCAACTCCAATTTTCAGGCGGCCTATGATAAGAAGTATTCTCTGGACAGCTCTGTATATGAGTATTCCAATTTGAATACCATGGTAAACATTGACAAACTCACCTCGGACAATGGGATCCAGCTGGTCACCGGTACCTCTCCCTATTCCGGGGAGGTTTCCTTTGCACTGGACGATCTTTCTGAAAAAACCGAAAGCCAGTTGGTGAAGGAGGATTTTGCCCCGGAAGGGCATCCCTCCTACTATGTGGTTAATGGCGAGAACAAGGAAAAGGACGCCCCCATCTATAAGGTGGTAACCAGCGAAACCTGGAGCATTTATTTTGAATTGTCCAAGGAGGACGATAAACAATACGGAGACAGAAATGCCTTGACTGTGAAGTTCACAGACAATGATCTGGTGGCGGTAGCGGAGTATTCCACTTTGATTACAGACAGCGGACTGCTTTTGGGAAAGCTCACCTTTGACAAATACATGGTACAGTTTTTACAGGATCGGTATGTGGATTTTGAAATTGAAACCCAGGCAGCTGCAGGGCTTAAAATACCTGTCAGCGCTGTTGTGGAAAAGGATTTTTACACCATCCCCCTGGAATATAAAACCAGCGGAGGGAATACTGCCCAGGATGGATTTTTCCGTCAGGGGGAGAACGGAGAGAGTCCGCAGTTTGTTCCGGCTGAGATTTTATTTTCTGACGGAACTCTTTGCTATATTTCCATGACCGAGGGGGAGCTGGAAGCAGGGGATGTGCTGGTAAAGCCGGATTCCGATGAAACCTATCAGATCGGTCCCACAGGCAGACTTCAGGGGGCCTTTAATATCAACAAGGGCTATGCTGCCTTTCGGGCCATTGAGGTGCTTAGTTCCAATAAGGAATATTATATTATAAAAAGAGGCACAGGATATGGATTAAACGTATATGACCATATTTTGTTAAAGCCAAGAAATACCAAGGATGGGGATTTCTTGTATCAATAAGGGGGTTTATGATTAAGCATAATTTGGAGCACATCCGCCAAACCATCCGTTCAGCCTGTGAAGGGGCAGGGACTTCCCCTCAGGAGGTGCGGCTGATTGCCGTCAGCAAGACAAAGCCCCTCCCTAAGCTTTTGGCTGCCTATGATTTGGGGGTGCGGGATTTTGGAGAAAACCGGGTGCAGGAGCTTTTGGAGAAAAAAAAGAACCTGCCGGAGGACATCCGCTGGCATATGATTGGCCACCTGCAGACCAACAAGGTAAAACAGCTGGTGGGGCATACAGCTTTGATCCATTCCATTGACAGTCTGCGGCTGGCAGATGCCATTGAGGCAGAGGCGGGGAAAAGAAATATTCAGGTGGAGGGTCTTTTGGAAATCAATGTGGCAAAGGAAGCATCCAAGTTTGGGTTTCTCCCGGAGGATGCCCTGGCGGCGGCCCAGCGCTGTCAGCTGTACAGCCACTTGAAAATCAGGGGGCTGATGACCGTTGCTCCCTACACATTGGATCCAGAAAACAACCGGGAAGTTTTTGCGAAATTAAAGCAATTAGCGGTTGACATTAATTTTAAAACCAATGATAATACTAACATGGAGTATTTGTCTATGGGGATGACCGGAGACTATGGGGTTGCTGTTCAAGAAGGCGGCGGCTTTACAACTTTTGTCAGGATTGGTACGGGGATATTTGGAGTAAGATAGAGATTGGAGATGTAAGCTATGTCAACTTTTTTTAACAATTTAGGTTCTGCGGTTTCGAAAATGTTACACATGAACAACAATGAATTCGAGGATGAGTATGATGTAAATGACGATACTCTGGATGAAGATGAGATAGAGGAAGATGAGATTATTGAAGAAGAGGAGACGGAAGAGAGCGGGGATACCAGCAGATATGAGTCCCGTTCCAATCAAAGATCCGGCGGTCGTCTTGCAAAGATCAAGGATGTCACCCCCAATCGAGGCGTTATGTCTGTGGTGCTTGTGAAGCCTACAGAGGTAAATGAGGCTGCTGAGATCAGTGCCAAGTTAAAAAATGGAAAAACCATTTTGCTGAATCTGGAGAATTTGGATAATTATATTGCCCAGAGAATTTTGGACTTTGTATACGGGGCCTGCTACAATATGGACGGAAAGATTAATTATATTTCCAGCTCTATTTTTATCGTAACACCCCCCAATGTGGATCTTACTGACGGCTTTGCTCAGGTTTTGAATGCGGCCCAGTCCTTAGACTCCACTGTACCCAATATCACCTCCAATTTTTCCTCCAGCTTTTCCTCCAGCTATTCTTCAGGTTACTCCTCCGGGTATTCCTCTGTACCAAGATATTGATGAAGGAAAAAGAAGTTTTATTTTTAAAGAAAAGACTGATGGAGCTGGCAGCTGCAGCCTTCTATAAAAATATAGCTACCCACTCGGTTTTTTTAAATTTACATGAGCAGACAATCTTTTGCTCTATGGTTAAGGAGCTTCCAAACATTCCCCACACCTTGTTTGGAGGTCATCCCCTGGCCGAGAGAAAGGTTGTCTTTTTTCTTAAGGAAGAAGAGTCGGTATTTTCCTATATCCGGATTTCTCCCAAAAATCCAAGGTTTGCGGAAACCCTTACCCACAGGGATTTTCTAGGAGCCTTGATGCATCTGGGACTGGAGCGGCATACCATGGGGGATATTATGGTGGAGGAGAATCAGGCCCATCTGGTGGTGCTTTCCTCTGTGGCCAGGGTGGTGCTTGGGTTGGAGCAGGTGAGGCTCACCAAGGTGGCGGCTTCCCTGGAAACCCAGGAGGACTTTTCTCCCCTGGTCCATTTGCGGGAAGAGACCATTCATGTTTCCTCCCTGAGGCTTGACGGGATTTTGGCCTCTGTCTTTCACCTGTCCAGATCCGGCGCCAATGTTCAAATAGACGGGGGAAAGGTGTTTGTGAATGGCAGGCAGATTTTTTCCCATTCCATGGAAATTGCCCCGGGGGACATTGTCTCTTTGCGGGGGTTTGGACGTTTCCGCTTTAAAGGAGAGGTTTCCACCTCCAAAAAGGGACGTCTCTTTGCAAAGGTTGAATCGTTTATTTAGAAAAAGAGGTAGTATGCAGCATTATTCCCTTTCTGTTCAAAGCGGCTTGGGCAGTTATTCCATTCTCATTGAGGATGATTTTTCCCATTTGGGAGAGGCCATGGCCAGGGCAGGATTAAAATCCAAACGTATTTGCATCGTTGCCGATTCCAACACAGCATCTTTGTATCTGGAGGAGGTAAAGCATGTGTTGAATTTCTTGGGGGCAGAGCTTTCTTCCTTCATATTCCCGGCGGGAGAGGCGCATAAAAATCTGGATACGGTCAGGGAAATCTATGAGACCTTGATAGAACATGCCTTTGATCGAAGGGATGTGCTCTTGGCTCTGGGGGGAGGGGTCACAGGGGATCTTTGTGGTTTTTGCGCCGCCACCTATCTGCGGGGGATCCGTTTTGTGCAAGTTCCCACCAGCCTTTTATCCCAGGTGGATTCCAGCATTGGAGGAAAAACCGGAGTGGATTTTTTAAGCTACAAAAATATGATTGGAGCCTTTCACATGCCCTCCCTGGTTTACAGTAATGTTTCTGCCTTCAGGACTTTGCCGGCACAGGAGTTTGCCTCGGGTATGGGAGAGGTGATTAAGCATGGATTGATCCGGGACCGGGAATACTATCATTGGCTTTGGTCCCACAGAGAGCAGATCAAGAGCAAAGATCCGGCAGCACTAGCCTATTTGGTCTATGTCAGCGACCGGATCAAAAAAGCCGTGGTGGAGGAAGCCATTGCGCGCGAACAGCAAAAATACAGCCGCCCGATTGTGGTGGAAAACCGCCCGTTGGACAATTTTTATGAAGCGGAAGAGTATCATCAGGACTATTTGATTAAAAACCCTAACGGCTACTGCCACATCGACATCCGCAAGGCGGACGAACCGCTGCCGGGCAAAACACCCCCCG
>CALISX010000261.1 GCA_938041725.1 uncultured Lachnoanaerobaculum sp. | reverse complement strand
GATCCTGAAGCACCGTATCCACCGTCAGCTCATTAAAAATAAAGCTGTTCATGGCAGCGGAAGGAATAAAGTCCGGCCTCTCTCCGTCTTCTATAAAGTCTTCATCAAAGCGTTCCTTGTCCTCCTGGGACAAATCCCCATAGGTAATCCCCTCCTCCATAAATTTTGTCTGCACCTCATAGTTGTAATAGGGCACCAGAACATGATCCTGATAAACAGCGGTTTCATAATCATAGGCATAGGTGGGAACGCCATGCTCCATCTCAAAAAAATCATAGGTGTTGCGGTCCACATCCGTCTTTGGGGTGGCGGTCAGCCCCACCATGATTCCATCAAAATATTCAAAAATCGCTCTGTATTTTTTGAATATGCTCCGGTGGCTTTCATCAATGATAATCAGATCAAAATGAGCCGGTGAAAACAGGCGTGTGCCCTCTTTGCTTTTTGTATCATCAATGGCATTCAATATGGTGGGATAGGTGGAAAATACAATGCGTGCATTGCGGTCATCCTTATTGGTGCATAAATTGCAAAGGGACATATCCGGCAAATAATTTTTAAAATCCTCCTTGGCCTGCTTTACCAATGCCTTCCGGTCCGCCAGGAATAATACATTGGTGATATATCTGCCTCTGCTTAACACATCTGTCAAGCTGGAGGCTGTCCTGGTTTTTCCTGTTCCTGTAGCCATTACCAGAAGGTGCTTGCGAAATCCCTGACCGATCTGCTCGCACACCGCACGAATGGCCTCTTTTTGATAATACCGGTCTGTGATTTTATCATCAATTTTGATTCCCATTAAATCCAGCCGTTCCCCCCGGCGGTTCATCAGCTTTTGCAAATCATCCTTACTGAAAATTCCGCTAACCATACGCTGGGGAGCAGTTTGATCGTCCCAGAAATACGTCTCAAAACCATTGGTAGTAAACATCATGGGGCGCTGTCCAAACTTTTTTTCTAAACAGTCCGCATACAGCACCGCCTGCCTGCGTCCAGTATTGGGATCCTTACTGGTTCGCTTGGCCTCCACCACAGCCAGTGGCTTCCCATCCTTTCCAAACAATACATAGTCGCAATACCCGTCCTGCCCCGGCACACCGGCCATATGTTCCACAGGATATTCCTGCTGTACATCAGCCCCTGCTCCCTGCAGCCTCCAGCCCATTTCCTCCAGATCCACATCAATGAATTTCTTGCGTGTGGCAAATTCTGTCATATCATCTGGTGTAAAGCTGCGCTCCCTTTGGTGCTGTTCCTTTTCAGCAGTAAACCGTTCGGACATCTGCCGGATCTGTGCGCGAAGAGCTTCTATTTCCGCCTCTTTTTCTCCTAAGAGACTTTCCTGCTCTTTCATCTTTCGGGTATCCACAGCCACCTGCTCTTTGGGAATCAGGGTTTCTTTAAATTTTCGTTCTTCATAATTGGGTCCGTAGCAGTAATCAATCCATTGAATAAATTCAAAAAGTACCCGCAGGGATACCAGGGCATCGCTTTTATCCACATTCTTTTCTGTGTGTACCGCCTGATTCCCCAGTATAACAACCATACGCAGCTTTTTCCATGTATTATGCTCCATGGCAAAGCGGAAGCTGGCTTCATGAATCAAGGACTGTAGATTGTCCTTGTAGGGCATTTGCATGGTTTCATCGGCAGAATATACCCACTTCACTGCAAGTTCCAGAGCCTTTCGGCATCCTACAGCACACATGGCAGGGGCAGAGGCATAGACCCGCTCAGCCTCTATGGCCGCAGGAGCAAACAGGGCATATTCTTTTGTGTTGTTTAAGAATGTGAAGTTGGACATGGGAGGTACTCCTATCGTTTAATGAAAGCCGTGAGGGAAATGGGGGGCTTTTAGCCCTCAAATCCTATCGCAGCTCCCTGGGAAAAACTTCCTGAGATTCTGCACAGCCTGCGGAACTCACTTGCTCGCTCACTCATTGCATTCGTGGCGAGCGGCGTTCAAACATGTCCTCGGCTGTGCGAATCTCATCTCGTTTTTTCCCAGGGAGCTAACCGCTTTATGGATTTGAGGGCAGAAAAAGCCCCCTATCCAGAAGGATTCGCAAAACAGTAAGTGCAGCCCGCAGCTATGTACTCAGCTTCCCTGTATGAAAATATCCGCAGACCGCCTGGCACAGCTTCACCGCAGTCCCTTGCTCTCTCTGCCTTGTATTATAGCATAGCCATAAGGTTTAAGCATATCCCCCCAGGATGCCCTTATGCAAAAATAGCATCCACTCCTGCTTTAGGATGGCGGCTATCTTTTGGCAGGCTTTTATGCATTTACGGCTGTAATATTTTGATTTGTCGACTTGTTCTACAAACGCAACATAATCATCAACCATATCTGACGGCGGACGTATAATAGGAAAATCCTCAATATGTTCCTTATTGAGCTGACACTTATCAATTCCACCAACACAAACACTTCTGATTAAATCACGGTATTCTGGTGATACAAGGATTCTAAGTATAAACTTATTATTCACTCCATCCTTAAGTCTTATAAAATACACATGGCCATTTACATTCGCCATATCATCTTCTCCATCATACAAAGCAGCCCTTCCAAACGAACTATTTTCCGTATTTATACGGCCAGTCTTTGTCATAAGAATATCACCATGCTTTAGACTACTTCTATTCATGCTTGCATGAGTTTCAGCGTCTATATAAGCAATATCATCCATTTCCAAACGGTCTTTTCATACATTCTGACTTCTAAAAAAGGTAATACCTTCTTCAACATAATTCTCAGATCCGCCCTTAGGTGTATTACCACTATTTATCTGAACTGATAAATCTTTCAGCATCTTTACAGACCACTTCATTGGATTTGAGACTGGATCACCAAAGAGCTCGACAAATCGGGACTTGACGGCTTTATCCAACAGATCACACTGAGTATTTCTGCTACTTATCAAGCGGTCAAGCAAACGGTTTTGTTCCACAATCTTGGCTTGTATATCTATGCCTGGTAAATCTACCTCAATATCTAATATGTACTCTTTAGATATATGCTGCAAACCTGCTCCTTTAAAGCCAGCCTGCAATATGTGCATATGGGTACGCAAATAATAAAAAATCATCTCAAGATTTGTTTCCTCTGTTCCATACATAACCAAACAATCTGTTGATGTAGAAAAAGGTTCTTTACAAAAATGTACACTTGCAGCACCACCTGTTCCGAAAATCAACGCTGGCTGATTATATAACGCCGAAGAATAATATTTTGATTGGGCGGCACTGGAAGTAAAAAATTTATACTTTCCCTTATTCATCCCATCACCAGCTTTAATTTTTGCTTTTGGTTGTGGAAGCAATAATTCGCGGAGCTTTTGTCTCATATCCTCTCCTCTTCTTCAAAGACATTCCTCTCCCTCATAGCATCCCCCTCAGTTCCTTCAGTCCTTTTGCAATCTCCTCTTCCAGTGCCTCCAGTTTTTCCAGGATTTCTTCTGTGAGAGGGTATTCCACTGGCACATATTCTGTCTTTTTGTATTTGTTAATGGATAAATCATAGCCATTGCCGACGATTTCCGACTTGGGGACGAAAAAGCTTTGCTCGGTACGGGCTCTTCCTTCTTCCAGGTTCAAATTCCTGAAGCGGGAACTAATATCCGGAATATCGTTCTCGTTGATTTCCGAGCGTTTGTCGTCCAGGCTGAAGCCATCAGCCTTCATGTCATAGAACCAGACCTACTCGGTGCCCCCTGCACCGGTTTTGGTAAAAATTAATACGGCAGTGGACACACCGGCATAGGGCTTAAATACGCCAGAAGGCATGGAAATCACGGCTCTTAATTGATGATTTTCCACCAATTCCTTACGAATGGATTTATGGGCCTTGGAGGAGCCAAATAACACACCATC
>CALISX010000260.1 GCA_938041725.1 uncultured Lachnoanaerobaculum sp. | reverse complement strand
GGTGTCCACTCCCTCATTTCGAAATACCCGTCCGATTTCATATACCTTCTCCAGTCCCCCCACAATGAGCCGCTTTAAATAAAGCTCCAGGGAAATCCGAAGCTTCACATCCTCATTCAGGGCATTGTAATGGGTTGCAAAGGGCCGGGCGGCAGCGCCTCCTGCATTGCTTACCAGCATGGGGGTTTCCACCTCCATAAAGCCCTGGGCATCCAGGAATTTGCGGATCTCTGTAATGATACGGGAACGCTTGCGGAAGGTGTCCCGCACATTCTCATTCATAATCAGATCCACATATCTTTGCCGGTATCTGGTATCCGTATCCGTAATTCCATGGAATTTTTCCGGCAGGGGCTTCAGGCTCTTGGAAAGCAGCAACACATTTTCTGCATGGATGCTGATTTCACCGGTTTGGGTTTTAAACACCTTCCCTGCCACACCCACAAGATCTCCGATATCCAGCTTCTTAAAGGCCTTGTAAGCCTCTTCCCCCAGGGCGTCTCTGGACACATAGGCCTGGATCCGTCCCTCCAGATCCTGTACATGACAAAAGGAGGCCTTCCCCATGACCCGCTTGGACATCAGTCGCCCTGCAATCTTTACCTCCTGTCCCTCCAGCTTGTCAAAGTCCTCCTTGATCCTGGCGCTGTGATGCGTAAAGTCAAATCTGGTCAGCAAAAAGGGATCCTGCCCCTCTGCCTGAAGCTGAGAGAGCTTATCCCTTCTGGCCTTTAAAATATGGTTCATTTCCTCCGCCGTGATGGGCGCATTGCTTGTTTCTAAATTTTCCACGCTTCCCCCTACTGCATTCTTTCAATTCCCAAAACCTGGTATTCACTCACCCCGGCCTGGGTCTCCACCTGTACAATGTCTCCTATCCTCTTTCCCAACAGAGCTTGGCCCACGGGAGACTCGTTGCTGATCTTACCCTGAAGGGAATTGGCCTCTGTGGAGCCCACAATACGAAAATCCAGCTCTTCATCAAATTCCTTATCCAAAACCTTCACCATGCAGCCGATGCTGATGGCATCCAGATCCACCTCATCCTCCACCACAACCTCAGCATTCTTTAAAAGGTTCTCCAGCTGCTCAATCCTGGCTTCATTGTCTCTTTGCTCGTCCTTAGCCGCATCATATTCTGCATTCTCGGAAAGATCTCCCTGCTCCCTGGCCTCTTTGATCTTTTCCGCAATCTCTTTTCGCTTATTCACCTTCAGGTCTTGAAGTTCTTCCTCGTACTTTTTCAATCCTTCATAAGTTAAAATATGTTTCTTATCCATATCCAGGCCCTCTCCTTTGTTCCTTCGTCCCCACAGCTGCAAAAATCACCTGTGACCAGCCCCCTCCATGACGCTAACAAACTTCCATGCCGGGCGTATCCGGTGAATTATACTCAAAAAGGCGGCCCCTGTCAATCCCTGAACCGGCAAACACACGGGGCCACCTGCCATAACAAGTGAAATTATTCCTTTCTCCTCAGGATCCCATACAGACGGTTTCGAAAGGATCCTGGAACCAATGTAATACCTGCACTCAGCAGCACCGCCCGCAGGTATTCCGGAAAGCTTAAAAGTCCCATCCTTCTTTGGAGACGGCGCAGGAGTGCATAATGGCGAAAATAGGAAAAACCTCCCCGTCTGTGTTCGAAGTTTTCTCCCATCCGAGCCTGCACCAAGGGCTTTGGCAGATTGGCAAAGCGCTTTCCCAGCACCAGCATCCGGGACCACAGATAATAATCCTCCAATCCCGGCAAGGGCTGATAGCTTCCCGCCTCCTCCACATCCTCTTTGCGAAAAAGCACCGTCATATGGTTCAGAGGGTTCCGTACCTTGGCATATGTTAAAATCTCTTCCTGCCTCTTTGGCATATGCTTGATCCGCAGAGGATACCCCGGATGAATAAATTCCTCAATCTCTGTTCCCACCACACTGATGTCCCGGGCCTTCGCCAAAAAAGCGGCCTGTTCCTCCAAACGGGTGGGCAAAGAAAGATCATCGCTGTCCATTCTGGCCACCCAGGGACAGGAGCATTTTTTAAGCCCTTCCTGCAAAGCCCTTCCCAGGCCTTGATTGACAGGCAGCACCACCGATTCAAAGGCAATGCCTTCCCTTTGAAAAAGCCCCTTCTCCTCTGCAATCACCTGATACAATTCCCGGGTCAGCCTCCCGTCCTCCACCAGCACCATCTCCCTGGGAGGAAGGCTTTGGCAGCGGATGCTTTCCAGGGCAGCCTGCAAATATTCCCCCTTTTCCTTTTCATACACTGACATTAAAACCGAAATATTTTCCATACCTCCATTCTACCATAAAAGGAATTCGCAAAAAAGGAAATCTGGCACTGCTGTTTACTTCAACGGTAAAGGACGGGATGATCCACGACTCCTGTATGTTATAATTTTAGATAAACCGACAATGATTTTGGCCTTTAAGCGGCACCTGCGATATGCAAATACATATTTGCATCAGAAATGTGCACTCCATCTAAATACAATGCATAATCCAGATTCACATTGATCTGATCTTCATTCATATCCACCAAAAGCAACCTGGTCTGGGTCTCCATATCCAGGTCCCCAAAGGGGGTCTGGTAAAGGGCCTTATAGCGCTTTCCATTGGAAACAAAGGTCATACGGGAATTGGTCAGACCTTCCTTAATGATTTCAAAACGGTTGTCCTCAATAATCATGGTATTGACAATCACCGCTTCTTCCCCCTCTACACTTTCCACATAGATCACCTTATGCTTTGCCCCGTCCCTGTAATAGTTCCCGGATACATTTACTGCAATCCCCTCCAAGTCATCGGTGCGCATATGCCTTCCGCTGATTTGAATATCCACATACTTTTTCATATTACTGCTTTCATATTTTGACTATGTCAAAAAAACGACACATCACGGACTTCCTCCGGCCCTTGATTTTGCATCGGACTGTAAAAGCCCCCCATCATTCTTGTTCTAATATTATACAACAAAGGATAAAAAAAAGCATTTTCATGACATGACTTTTTATTTTTTCATTCTTTCCATTAAAAAAAGCGCCCGATATCAAAAAATATGGCCACTTTTTTGTATTAATATTGTTTCTTTGTACAAGTGTCTTGAGTTTTAAACGATTTTTTCAAAAAATTACTTTAAGTTCTGCCCATCTAATAGTTTTCCAGATTTACCATCTCTGCAGCGCCAATGGTATCCGGCAAAATACTGGAGGCAAACTCTTGAAAACGTTCCGCCATATCACTGACATA
>CALISX010000259.1 GCA_938041725.1 uncultured Lachnoanaerobaculum sp. | reverse complement strand
TGTCCCGTCCGATGGAAATGTATCTGTGCATGCAAGCATGCCCATCTACATTTCCACCCTCCGGGGACTTATACAGTATACCTCAGATCCGCCGATTTTTCCGTAACAAATGAAACACCAGTGTATAAGTCTCTGGCCTGCAGCCAATAAAAAAAGGCGAGAACCTCTGTCCTGCCTTCTTATATCACATACCTTACAGCCCTCCTGCCGCCCCAAAGGCAGCCTGGATGTCCTGAAAATGAAAAAATTCTCCCCTGGCCCCTATTTTTAGAATTTCCCAGGGAAACAGCAGGCGAAAGCCCTCTGCCTCCGGTGAAACCTTCACATCCTTTTTAGAAAAGGCCAGTCGAAAACGGTATACATCCACAAAATAATTATCCCCGGAACCGGGATTTTCCCGGTAATAAGAAAACCGGTAGCCTCCCCTGGCCCCTGTAAGATCCAGTCCAGTTTCCTCCCGAAACTCCCGCCTTACCGCCTCCAGAGAGTCCTCCCCTGCCATGGCACCTCCTCCGGGAATCTCCCAAAGCCTGGCCCCCCAGGTTTTTTTTCTAGATCTTCTGGTCACCAGACACCGTCCTCTTTTATCCTCTACAATCGCCACCACAATCATGCGGTATTCATTGTCTGAGAGAGTATGGGAGTTTCTGGGAACAATACGCCCTACTTTGCGCCGGTGTCTGTCATACACATCACAAAGCTCTCCATGAGCTTCTGTTCCAGCCACTAGGCCACGTCCTCCACATCGTTCAAAATTTTGTTTAAAAGCTCCTTTAACATTGCCATCTCTTCCTGGGAAATATGCAGGCACCCCCGCATATTCACAGGAATATCCACTGCCATATCCCTTAGATGTTCTCCCTTTGGAGTAATGGTCACAATCAGGGTTCTTTCATCCATTTTGGAGCGGGCCCTGGACACATAGCCCTTGACCTCCAGCTTTTTCAACACCGGTGTTAAAGTCCCGGAGTCCAGATAGAGCTTATCTCCCAGTTCCTTTACATTCAACTCCTTCTCTTCCCACATGACCATCATCGTAATATACTGTGTATAGGTAAGGTCCAACTTATCCAAATATACCTTGTACCGTCTTACGATCTCTTTAGAGCATGCATATAATGGAAAGCAAAGTTGATTTTCTAATTTCAGCAGGTCATACTTATCAGTCATTATCCAAATCCCTCGTCCTTTCTTTTGTTTACTGCAGTTTGGACAAAGATATATTTCCAGCAGCAAGCTTGTCCAAACTGCAGCCTTTGACAAAATTTAATTATACCACACTCTTATATCCATGCCTAGGAGGAGTTTTTTTACACCAGGGCTTTCACGGCCTCCTCCACAACTTCTACCCCCTCTGTAGGCTCAAAGCGGCGGATCACAGTTCCCTTCTGATCCACTAAGAACTTGGTAAAGTTCCATTTAATATCCGGCTTGGAGGCAAAATCCGGATCGGCCTCTCCCAGCATCTTGGTCAGAAGCCTGGACATATCATTGTCCGGTCCAAAACCTCCAAAGCCCTTTTCCTCCTTTAAGTAGGCAAAGAGGGGAGCCTCCCCGGCACCGTTTACCTCCACCTTATCAAACAGAGGAAATGTTACCCCAAAGCGGGAACTGCAAAACTTGGCAATCTCCTCATTGCTGCCCGGAGCCTGGTGGCCGAACTGATTGCAGGGGAAATCCAGGATTGCAAATCCGTCTTTCTGATAGCGCTCATAGAGTTCCTGCAGTTCTTGGTACTGAGGAGTGAAGCCGCAGCCGGTCGCTGTATTGACAATCAGCAGAATCTTTCCTTTATAATCACTCATTTTTTGCGGACTTCCGTCTTGTTTTTGGATTTCGATATCATAAATGTCTGTCATGTTCTCCTCCTTTGTTTGCTTCCTATCTTATCACAATTTTATGTAAAAGAGAGAAGGCAAGGTCATATTATTCCAGTCTCTGCACTAATGCTTTTTTTTCAATCCAAAAGGTGGTATAATGAGAATTGAATTTTTATTTTTAGAAGTTTAATGGTGAAATATGAAAATTGACAAGAAGCACTTGTTGAATTATTCCATCTTGATTCCCTATTTGATTTTATCTGTTTTGGGATTGATTGTGGTCTATTCAACGACGAGTCCTACCTCGATTCAGGCCGGAGGAAATGGTTTTGGGATGGTTATGAATCAGGGGATTTTTTGGATAATAAGTCTCTTTATAATTGCGCTCTTATACAGAATCCGCTTGGGATTCTTAAAAAAAGGAAGTATCCTGACTATAGTTATCTTTGCTGAGATTATCCTCTTACTCTTATCTCGTTTTATAACTGGTACTATTAACGGTGCCCATGGTTGGCTCAAGCTTGGAGCTTTCAGTATTCAGCCTGCGGAGTATTTGAAGATTATTCTGGTCTGGTATCTAGCTTTTCGCTTCACAAAGAGGCAGGAGGAGATAAAGGTCTATGACTATCAAGCCCTGACTCACAACCATTGGTTTCCCAAAGCCTTTAACGACTGGCGGACCATGGTGGCTATTCTGATTGGGATTGTAGCGATTATGCCAGACCTTGGAAATGCGACTATTCTATTTTTGACCGTCGTGATAATGATAGCTGTCAGCGGGATTGGCTATCGATGGTTTTCTACGATGCTGGGAGCCATTGTCAGTGTTTCGGGATTGGTTCTGGCGAGCATTTGGTTGATTGGGGTTGAGCGCGTGGCCAAGATTCCAGTCTTTGGGTATGTGGCCAAGCGTTTCAGCGCTTTCTTCAATCCCTTCAAGGATTTGTCTGGCTCAGGCCACCAATTGGCTAATTCCTATTATGCTATGAGTAATGGCGGCTGGTTTGGTCTAGGCTTGGGTAAC
>CALISX010000258.1 GCA_938041725.1 uncultured Lachnoanaerobaculum sp. | reverse complement strand
CATACCCGCCTGACGGGAAGACCCATGGAAATCGGAGTATCCCAGGAAATGTTTGGCAGAACCTTTAATGGACTGGGCCAGCCCATTGACGGTCTGGGCCCCATTAACCCGGAAAAGGTACTGGATGTAAACGGAAAACCTCTGAATCCTGTCACCAGGGAATACCCCAGAAACTATATCCGCACAGGGATTTCTGCCATTGACGGACTGATGACCTTGATCCGGGGACAAAAGCTTCCCATTTTTTCCGGCAACGGCCTGCCCCATGATGCCCTGGCGGCCCAGCTGGTACGCCAGTCCTCTCTGGGGGATGAGGACACGGGGGAACAATTTGCAGTGGTCTTTGCCGCCATGGGCGTAAAGCATGATGTGGCGGACTATTTCCAAAGAACCTTTGCAGAAAGCGGGGTAAGCGACCATGTTATTACCTTCATTAACCTGGCCAATGACCCGGTGGTAGAAAGACTGATTACCCCCAAGGTGGCCTTAACCGTGGCAGAATATCTTGCCTTTGAAAAGGGGATGCATATCTTAGTGGTATTAACCGATATGACCTCCTTTGCAGAGGCCATGCGGGAGGTGTCCTCCTCCAAGGGAGAGATTCCCTCCCGGAAGGGCTTCCCTGGGTATTTGTACTCGGAGCTGGCCACCATCTATGAGCGGGCAGGAATTGTCCGGGGAATCAACGGCTCTGTAACCCAGATCCCCATTTTAACCATGCCCAATGACGATATTACCCACCCTATCCCGGATTTAACCGGGTATATCACAGAGGGGCAGATCGTGCTGGACCGGAACCTGAACGGCCAGTCCATTTACCCACCCATCAGTGTATTACCCTCCCTGTCCCGTTTGATGAAGGACGGCATCGGCGAGGGCTTCACCCGAAAGGATCACCAGGATGTGGCCAATCAGCTCTTCTCCTCCTATTCAAAGACTGGAGATGCCAGATCTTTGGCCTCTGTTATCGGAGAGGATGAGCTTTCCGATGTAGACAAGCAATACCTGGTATTTGGCCAGGCCTTTGAGCATATGTTCATCGGCCAGGGAAGTGATGAAAACCGCACCATTCTGGACACCTTGGACATGGGCTGGAAGCTTTTGGGACTTTTGCCAAAGGGAGAACTGGACCGTATAGATACCAAGATTCTGGATGCCTGCTATAAGCCCTCTGTGATCGACAAGCAGGG
>CALISX010000257.1 GCA_938041725.1 uncultured Lachnoanaerobaculum sp. | reverse complement strand
TTTTTAAGTAAGAGGGAAACTATGGCAGCAAGAGTTATTGGGGCATTTTTTGCAGTAATTGCCTTTTCTATTTTAATTGAGGTTCCCAAACGGTATTTTCTTCCAGCGGGATGCGTGGGGGCCCTGGGATGGTTTGTATATTTATTTTGTGATATGTTTCTGGATTCTGTGGGAGGGGTGGCATTGCTGGCAGCCCTTAGCGTAGCCCTTTCCTCCCATATTCTGGCCAGGGTACTGAAGGCGCCGGTATCCACCTTTTTGATTCCCGGGATTTTGCCCCTGGTTCCCGGAGGGTCCGTTTATCGTTTTGCCTATTCCTTTATTCACAACAGCAGGGATACCACCTTTTATTTAACAGAAACCGTAACCATTGCCGGAGGCATTGCTTTGGCTATTTTTTTGGTGGATTCTATATTTAAGCTGCATCGGCCCAGAAGGAGGTAAAGCGGTGCCCGTTTCCAGGGTATGGAGGTTTTTCATGAAAGAAAAAATAAAATATATAAGGTGGTTTGATCTTTTGCTCATTACAGGGGTAATGTTTGGCTACATGATCTACAGCTCCACCCTTTGGTTTGTGGCCAGTTTGAATACCAGCGCCCAGGAGGCGGTGACCTATACGGAGAACTACAGCTATTCTGCGGCAGAGAACTACTTGGGTTTGGCTTTGCAGTGCGCTTATCTGGCGGTGGTTTTTGTCTATCTGAAATGGCGGCGCTTTGATTTTTCCCAGTGGCGGATCAAAATAACGCCCCGGGCTATCCTTACGGGAATTGTCTTATTTGCGGCAGCATCCTTATGCAATGATGCCATTGGCTATGGAGTGGAGGGGCTTACAAACCTGGGAGCTTCGCCAACTCCTCTGTATGGCTTTTTTGCCAATGAAACCGTGTCCACGGTGATATATGCTATTTTAAACGGGTTTTATGAGGAAATATATTTTATCGGTATTTGCCTTAGTGTACAGCCCAAATTTCGGATTCCGGCATTTTTATTTTCCCTGGTGATCCGCTTTTCCTTTCACACCTACCAGGGGCTGGCCTCTGCCTTTGGCATAGCCTTTGTACTGGGAGTGGGATACTTTATTTACATAGTCAAGGCCAAGGACAAAAATTTGTTCCCCATCTTTTTCTCCCATATGATTGCAGATGTGACGGGGCTGGGACTGGTATATTACATTTACAGGAGCATGCCATGAGCAAAAAATGGAATATTGTTAATTATCTTACCTTGCTGGTGATAACCCTGGGAATTTTCGCGGCAGCCATTTATTTCTTCTCCAGAAGCCAGGTGGTTTACCAGGGGGAACGGGATCCCTATAAGCTGGCTGACAGCGGCAGAGTCTATACAGGAGGGGGCAGCGGACTTACAGCCCTTTATATTTATGATATGGCCAGATACGGGAGTGTTGCGGATTCCCAGGGAGAGCCTTCCACCCTGTATCTGGTAAATTTTGGAGAGGGAATTGTGCTTTTGGAGGCCAGGGATGATGACACCGCCATCCGCGGGATTTATGATTCCATCACAGAGTATTACAAGTCCAATGAAGAGATTTTGCAGGAACCTCTGCTGGCAGTGGCAGAGCCCTTTCCCATTTCGGATCTTTCAGAGGATCTTCGTCAAGCCCTGAAGGAGGAAAAGGAAAACAATCCTGATTGGGATCTGATTACGGACCAGTACCTGGCGGCAGCAGGAACTTTACAAACCAAAGAAACAGATTACGGTGCTCTTGTGGGAGGGGGGATTTGTCTGGGATTGGGAGTGCTGTTTCTTGTGCTTTTCATATTGTTTGTGGTGAAAGACAGAAGCATCACCAGAAGGCTGACAGACCTGGCACCGGAGTCTTCGGGGGATCTGGGCTATATTTTTGAAAATGCAGCCTACCGGGATGAAAATTTAAAGCTCTGTGTATTTCGGGACCATTTGGTTACCAATGTGGGCAGGATAAACCTTCAGGATTTGAGACGGGCCCTTACCATCCGCTATGTGGTGCGCACCTCCTATATTTTCTGGCTGATTCCCTTGTACAGTCAGGGATTTTTAGAGGTGGTGCAAAGAGGAAAGAAGAAAAAGAATACCCTGGCCTTTCAGATTGGAAGGAAGAGGGAGGAGGCCCTGTTGAATTTGGGATATTTTTATGATTTTCTTCGCACAAAGTATCCGGAAATTGAAATTGTTAATGGAATCGAAATCCGAACCCATTAATGCCAAAACCAGAAGGGAGTTTACCTGCGGGAAACTGTAAAATGTTTCCCATTTTTTTTTCGTCAAGATGTAAAGTCCATAAAAAAAGAAAGAAATCTTCTACCAGGTTAGACACATGATATTGGGTGTTCTCGTTGACCTGACACTATATATTGTATATAATGCTTTTGCCCTGGTTCTTCTCTTAAGAACCTGGACAAGAAAAATGATAATATGGCTTTAGAAATGAGAGAAGGTTATGAGGATTATTAAGCGGAGCGGCACCGAGGTGGAATTTGACATCTCCAAAATTATCGCTGCGATCTATAAAGCAAATGTGGTGGTTGGCGAAGAGGATAGACTGAAAAAATCTCAGGTGGATCGGATTGCCAGGGATGTGGAGGCCCAGTGCCATGAGGTGAATCGGGCCATGGGTGTGGAACAAATCCAGGATATGGT
>CALISX010000256.1 GCA_938041725.1 uncultured Lachnoanaerobaculum sp. | reverse complement strand
TATAAGATAAACAACCATACATCTAACCTAAACCGATCGTTAGACAACAATGTATATAATTCTCATTTCTATGACTTTATTTCCCAACATCTTTTATTATCTTATCGGTATCTTGCCCGGGAAAATTCCAGGTGGGACATTTATCTGGCAGTCTTTTTCTTTGTTTTAAACTGCTTTACCCATGAACGATATGTGGTATTTTTGCCCATGTTTCTTTTTGTACTTCTGGCCAAAAAAAGCAGGGACTTGGCTGCCTATGGCACAGTGGTTTTGAGTTTTTCTTTTGTACTGGGGGTGCGGTATTTCTTACGAAGCTTCATGCCTGCAGGAACCGGGGGTACCAACCTGGCGGATACCTTTACCCTGAAGGAATGCATCAAGTCCGTTGGTATGGAGATTTTATATCTTTTGGGAATTAACACAGGACCGGAGCATCTTTGCGGCATTCCCTTTTCCCAGTCTGCCCTTGGCATCCGGTTTTTGATTTTGGCAGGGAATTTCTTTTTGCTGTTGTATTTAATCAAGTATGCCTTTACCATTGTTTCCAATCCTAAGATCAGAAACTGGTCCCACTTTCGGATTTTGCTTTTGTTTGCAGGGTTTATAGGGGGAACTATTGTTTCCTCCTCTGTTACAGTCCGGGTGGAGGTGCGCTGGATCTATGCTCCCTATATGCTGTTTTTGCTGCTGCTGGCTTTTGTCTATGGAGTGATGGCCGAGGCAGGGGAGGACAGGGATGTTTCCCAAACGCCGGTGATACAGTATTTTTCCGGTTTGTTTATGCTCCTTTTATGGGGACTGTTTATGCTTCCCGGAGATCTTTACGGCAGAGCCCATTATAAAAACATTTACCTTTTCCAGGGCCAGGACAGGGCCAATTCCCTGGCCCAGGCTACCTTTGGGAAGTACGGTATGGAGCTTTTGGGGAAGGATGTGTATATTATTGGAAACCGCTTTGCTCTGAGTGATTTTGATGGCAGGGAGTTTTTTAAGGTATACCAGGACGATGCCCCGGAGGGAGTGAATATCATCCACATTGACAGTGTCCGGGATCTGGGACAGATTACGGAAGAAATGGTGGTGCTGTCAGAGGATATGGATCATAATCAGTATGACAATGTGACAGATCTTGTCCGGGATTTGAAATGCGAAATCCTCTATGGATACTATCGGGACGGATGGATGGATGAGGAGGCCATGATCTACGTTATGGCAGGAGCTCAGGGGATTATCCGCCTGGAGCTGATGTTTCCAGGAGCCCTCAATGGAGGAGAGACCACCAGGATCTGGCGTAATGACCAGGAGGAGGCCGTTGTGGAGTTTTCCAACAATATATCCTATTGTGATATTCTGACGGAACCCTATGAACAGGTGTGCCTGCGGTTTTTCAATAATTTTATTATGCCGGATGCCCAGGAACAAAGGGGAGACAAAAGGCTGAGTCTCATCGTGAATATTATCAGTGAGTAACAGGAGAACTATGAAAAAACTGTCGGCAGTACTGCTGCCATTTATGGGATTTTTATATTTAAGCGCTTATATCCGCAGCGCCACTTTGGATGTGGTGTACACAGATTATATCCGCATTGCGGTGACCTATTTATACCACCCCTTTTCCCCGGCCCTCTACTTTCGCCGGGACGCCCTGACCAGGCTTCCCATCACCTATTTTGAACGGGTGGTCAATATTTTGCTGTTTGGCTACTCCACCACCTTTGATATGATGCTGGGGATTGGCTTTCTGGCTCTTATGGGACTGCTTCTTGGCATTTATATGGTGAAGAAAAACCTGTCCCTGCCCACCATGGTTTTAGTCATGCTGCTGGTATTTTCCCTTTCCCAATGGGAGATGATTACCAATGGAACGGGATGGGTGCACTTTTTTGCCTTTTTTATGTTTCTGGTGCATTTTTATGTATATGACAGCTATGTGCGCCGCCCCACCCGGGGAAAGAAGATTTTAAATTTTCTTTTGCCGGTAGTTACCATTCTCTCTGCTGCAGGTTCCTATTCTTTGGCATATGGTGCGGCTTTGCTGGTGGTATACGGGATCTTTTATAAAAAAGGAAAAAAAGAAAATCTTTGGTTTGCCATCCCTGTGGTGCTGTCGGTGGGACTGTTTTTATGCAGCTATGCCTGTTCCGACAAATTTAATGCCGGAGCCACCACGGAAAGCATTTTTACAGTTTTGGCCAGGGATCCTTTGTATTTTCCCCAGTTTGGCCTGAATTCCCTGGCCTCGGATGTTATGGGGGTGGGATTGGTGGAGGAGTATGGAATTCCCCATATTTGGCTTTTGTTGACAGGAGCTGTGGTATTTGTGTTTTATATCCTTGCGCTGTATGTGAACCTTCGCCATAAACTATATGAAAAAAGCCTGCTGCCCTTTATTTTGGTGCTTTCCGGGGTTTTCTCCCATGGCTTGATTTTACTGACCAGATGGATCTTTTTAAATCCCCTGTATGCCATGAGCTCCCGGTATGCTCTGCAGTTTGGGGCAGGGCTCATAGGGGTGTGCCTTACCTTTGCCCTGTATCAAAGCCTGCATGAGGAAAGAAAAACCCAGTCCAGGCTGTTAAAGCCCTGGGTCAGCTTGTTTTTCCTCTTTGTTTTGGCAGGGAATCTGGCCACTGCAGCCAATGAGATCCGTATGGCAAAATACCGGATGGAGGATTTTGAAAAAAGAAGAGAAATTGCCCTTACATTTCGAGAGCAGGACAATGCAACCCTGATCCAAAGACTGCAGTATTATGACCATTATAAGATTCGGGAAGCCCTGACCTTATTGCGGGACAATGAATGGAATATTTTCCGGCCCCAAAAATCCCAGCCGGGAGAAGAATGATGAATCTAAAAAGAGGCATGATATGGACAATACATATGGAATGGAGAAGCTCCAGCAGGTAAACCTATATATTTTAAAGGAAATAGACCGGATCTGTACCAAGTATAAGCTCCGTTATTCCTTGGATGCAGGCACCCTTTTAGGGGCCATCCGCCACAGTGGCTTTATTCCCTGGGATGATGATGCAGACATTGTTATGACCCGGAGCAATTTTGAGGTTTTTAAAAAAGTGGCCCCCAGGGAGCTGCCTCCAAACCTCTCCTTTGTGATGCCGGAAGATTTTAAAGGGGGAAGGGCATTTTATGACTTTACCCCCCGTATCTGTTATCTGCCCAGTGCCAGGAAAAAAAAGGATGGACAAACAGAATACTATGAGGGAAAGCTGAACCATCTCTGGGTGGATATCTTTATTTTGGATACTTTGCCAAGGGGGAGGATCACCAAAAAAGGGGTCATTTTTTTACAGAAATTTTTCTATCTTTTGGCC
>CALISX010000255.1 GCA_938041725.1 uncultured Lachnoanaerobaculum sp. | reverse complement strand
ATCTTACAAGATGGAATTTACTTTTACAAAGTGGAACTTACTTTTACAAGTGACCCTCTGATATTGTGTTTGTAAATAGGCAGGACGCTGAACACTCGTTAATAGTACCAGTGGAACAAACTGAGAGGTTCCTCTGCTATTATATGTAAAGGTTCCATACGCAGGATTCCTGCTTCCTTTTCATTCTGTCTCCTTTTGTAAATCCAGTATTCTACAGCCGGTGGTGCATCATTGTTGAATCAAATCAGATATATCAGCAGCATCCACCTCTGCGTTGTCAATGTTCTGGGACATCCACTGTCTGACCGTCCATTCGTCCTTATCATCAGGCCTTCTAAAAGTGAAGTATACAAAGGCATTGTCTTCTCCGGCATACCAGGTAACCATATGATCTCCATAGTCGGACATAACGTTGGCTCCCTTGTTTCCTCCGTCTTTTCCCTCTGTGCCTACAACAGCCACCATATCATCATAGGTGAGTTTGATATCATTATCATAGCAGTAGTCACAATACTTGGTCAGGCGAAGCACGTTCTCCTTGGAAGCCATGCCATCTCCCTTTGCCATAGGCTCTCCCGGTGTAGGCGTATTTTCTACCCCCTCTGCGGATTCCTTCTGCTCTGTAGCCTTTTCTGTTTCTTCTGTAGATTCTGCTTTCTCAGTGGATTTCGTCTCCTCTGCAGATTCTGTTTTTACAGTATTGGTCCCTTGGGAAGAAGAACCGCAACCTGCAAGACAAAATACCATAACCATGGAAACTAAGATAATTTTTTTCATTTTTGCTTTTTGCTCCTCCTTTTTGAGTACTATATCATATTTCCAGTATCATCGCCCCACCAGAATTGGTGGCATTTTTTATAAATAAAGGAATGAAACTTTTAAAATGATGGGTTATATAAATAAATTTCCCTGTACAGCAGAAATCGCAAGCATGGTGCGGTTTACCAATCCGGTTTTGGCCAGAAGGTTCTTTACATGCCAATTTACGGTATCTTCTGCTATACCGCATTTTTCTGCTATCTGCTTATTGCTCAGTCCCTTTACGATTTCACGGAGAATGATATTTTCCCTTTGGGTAAGCTCCTTATTGTTGGAAGATCCCAGCATAACCTTGGGTGTACTATCAGGAAAGGAGGCCTCTCCTCTCATGGCAGCATCCATCACAGCCAGGAGATCCTCTTTGGAGGTATCCTTATACCACAGACTGTCGACTCCGGCATCTTTTGCCCGGCTAAGACATAGATCATCCAGCATAGAGGTAACAATCACAATCTTTACCTCAGGAAACAGCAGCTTGATTTTTACTGAGGCTTCTATTCCGTCCAGGGTGCCGTTTACAGCAATGTCCATCAGTATCAGATCAATACATATTTTCTCACATACTGCAATTGCCAGATCCGCCGCTGTTACCGATGTAACAAGTTCATACCTCTCAGAATAGTTTATAATATTTTCCATATATTCCTCCTTATTTAAGAGAGCTAGCCATATTAAATATCGGTAAAAGAATAACCATGTATAATCCGACAATAACTACGGCTAAAATACCAAATAAAATAGGTTGTAATTTTTTCAAGTTTTTATCTAACGATGTTAGAAAAGTATCTAGAATCAGTTCACTAAATAGTTTTAGTTCTTTATCAATCAAACCATTATTTTTTCCATGGCTTACAAATTTTCTCATAGATTTATCAAAGTACTTAATCTTTCCGATCGCATCCTCGAAGCCTATACCTTGATCTAACTCATTTAAAATATCTTTAGAAAATAGCGTCAAGTAATAATCATAGTCTTCTTCAACCATGACTTTATCAGCCAGA
>CALISX010000254.1 GCA_938041725.1 uncultured Lachnoanaerobaculum sp. | reverse complement strand
AATGCGGTATTCTGATTCATTTGGAGTGCAGGGAGCTGGGGGAGATCGGTACCCATCTGATGCAGGAGCATGATTTTTACATTGACCATACCAGAACCGTATTTTACGGGCTGTGTAAAGAATGCAAGGAAAAAAGTATGAATGGGGGATTATCATGAAAAAAATAATAGCATTGGCCCTGGGGGCCGTCATGACTGCAGGACTTTTGGCAGGCTGCGGGGCTTCCAAAAACCAGGGGGAGAGTCAGTCCTCTCTGGCGGTTCAGAGCAGCGCCCAGGAGGCATCTTCTGAAAGCACTGGAGAAGGGGGCGAAAAAAAGCTGAGTATTGTCACCACCATTTTTCCTTCCTATGACTGGGTGCGCCAGGTTCTGGGAAAGGATGCCAGTCAGGTGGAGCTTAGCGTGTTAAATGACAATGGGGTGGATCTCCACAGCTATTCTCCTTCTGTGGAGGATGTAGCCAGGATTTCCGATGCAGATCTGTTTATCTATGTAGGAGGAGAATCTGATACCTGGGTGGATGGTATCCTGCAGGAAAATCCAAACTTAAATACCGTGAATCTTCTGGAAACCATTGGAAGCGGCGCTTTGGAGGAAGAACTGGTGGAGGGCATGCAGCCGGAAGAGCATGAACATGAAGCCGGCCAGGAAGAGGAAGAGGGACCGGAATATGACGAGCATGTGTGGCTGTCTTTAAACAATGCCCAGATCCTGGTAAAGGCTATCTCCGACAAAATCGTGGCGCTGGACCCGGAGCATAAGGCGGACTATGAAAAAAACACCCAGGATTATCTGGCACAGCTTGCTGCTCTGGATGAGGAATATGCCTCTGCCATTGGAGGTTCGGATCAGAAAGCTCTGATCTTTTGTGACCGTTTCCCCTTCCGCTACATGGTGCAGGACTATGGTTTGAAATACTATGCGGCATTTGCAGGATGCTCTGCAGAAACCGAGGCAAGCTTTGATACGGTGGCTTTTTTGGCTGGAAAGATTGACGAGCTGGGGGTAAAGGATGTGCTGAAAATTGATGGCTCCGACGGGAAACTGGCTCAGTCCATTGTGGACAGCACCCAGGGCAAAAATGCCCATGTTTTGACTCTCAATTCCATGCAGTCCACTACCACCAAGGACAATACCACCTATCTGGAGGTGATGCGCCAGAATTTGGAGGTGTTAAAGGAGGCATTAAAATAAAAAATCTATGGCATTGATTCGATGTGAAGACCTTTCTTTGGGGTATGAGGGAAGGGTTGTTGTGGACAGACTGAATTTCCAGGTGGTCTCTGGGGACTATCTGTGTATTGTGGGGGAAAACGGAGCGGGAAAATCCACTTTGATAAAGACAATTCTGGGGCTTTTAAAGCCCATTTCCGGAAAGGTGCAGTTTGGAGAGGGTCTTTCCAGGAAGGAAATCGGGTATTTGTCTCAGCAAAGTCTTGTATCGGGAGATTTTCCAGCTTCTGTGAAGGAGATTGTACTGTCCGGTTTTCAGTCAAAAATGGGCTGGCGTCCCTTTTATTCATCTGAGGAAAAGGCGCTGGCCAGGGAAAAACTGGAAAAAATGGGTATGGCAGGTATGGAAAAGCAATGTTTTAGAGAACTGTCCGGAGGCCAGCAGCAGCGGGTGCTGCTGGCCAGGGCTCTGTGTGCCGGCACCAGACTGATGATACTGGATGAACCGGTAACGGGTCTGGATCCGGCGGCAGCCCGGTCCATGTATGGACTGGTGCAGGATTTAAATGAAAAAGAACATATTACGATTATGATGATTTCCCATGATGTAACAGGAGCCTTGGGTTATGCAAAGCATATTTTGCAAATTGGCCATCAGGGATTTTTTGGTTCCAGGGAGGAGTTTTATGCACTTGCGCCCCGGGAAGCCTAGGGAAACCCATCCTTTGTAAGCCTGCCTGGGGGCAGGCTTGTGTCTTTTTTTATGGATTGCACACGCTTATATTTCGCTTTATGCAATAGACAGGAGAAAAATGAGTGAATTGATACAAACTTTAACAAAATATGCCGGGTATTCCTTTGTAAGATATGCCTTTGTGGTGGGGATTTTGATTGCCCTTTGCTCCTCCCTTTTGGGTGTGACTTTGGTATTGAAACGCTTTTCCTTCATTGGGGACGGCCTGTCCCATGTGGCCTTTGGAGCCGTGGCTGTAGCCAGTGTGTTAAGGGTAGCCAATCAAATGATTTTAATCTTGCCCATTACCATACTTAGTGCTATTGTGTTGCTAAAGGGCAGCAATAATGCAAAGATTAAAGGAGACGCCATGATTGCCATGATTTCTGTGGGGGCCCTGGCGGTGGGATATCTGCTGATGAATGTATTTGTACCCCCCACCAATCTGGCCGGGGATGTGTGCATCACCCTGTTTGGCTCCTTCTCCATTTTGACCTTGACCAAGTTCCAGGTAGGGCTGTGCATTGGGCTGTCTGTTGTTGTTATTTTTATCTTTGTATTTTTTTACCATAAAATATTTGCCGTGACCTTTGATGAAAATTTTGCAGAGGCGGTGGGAACCAATACAGGGGCTTACAATCTGCTGATTGCGGTGGTGATTGCTGTGATTGTGGGGCTGGCCATGAACCTGGTGGGCTCGCTGTTGATTTCCGCCTTGGTGATCTTCCCGGCTTTGTCAGCCATGCGGGTATTTAAAAGCTTTCGAGGGGTAACCATCTGCTCTGCCTGTTTTTCCATTGTATGCACCCTGGCAGGGCTTTTGATCTCTGTTGTGGCCGGTTCTCCTGTAGGAGCCACCATTGTGGCAGTGGATATTGCGGGTTTTTTCATCTTTATGGCCATTGGGGGAATGAGGAAGGCATGAAAAAAAAGAGATGGATTTTTGCAGGGATACTTTTATACTGTCTTTGTCTTACCGCCTGCGGGGGAAATACTGCGGTAAAGGGGGCCATGGCCTCTTTGGCAGAGGGAGAGGGAAAAAGCACAGAGCCTGCTTTTCCCACAGGAGATTACAGCACTGAGGCAGCAGTAACCAAGGCGGAGACGTCGGCCTCTACGGAAGCAGTCCAGGGAGATTTGATTGATTTGACCAATGAAAACGGAACCATCATCTTTGGAGAAATCTATCAGATGATGTGTGAACCGGAAAAATATGAGGGGAAGCAGGTGAAAATCGAAGGGGATTTTGCCCCTGTGCAAAGCCAGGAAGGGGATCAGCAGGTGTATACCATGGTGCGGATTTTCGATGAGCTAAAATGCTGCTCCCAAGGGGTGGAGTTTGTCTGTCCGGGAAAAACCTATCCCCAGGACTATCCTCCCCAGGGCAGTTTGATTCAGGTAACAGGCACCTTTGAAACCTATATGGAGGGGGATCAAATGTATTTCCATCTGGTGGCGGATGACTACCAGGTCTTGGCAAGGGAAGAGGAGGATACCTCTGCCATGCCCCAGGGATAGACTGGGGGCTTCCTTCCCCCAGGGCTGCGTTGGCAGTTGGTGTATTGCCGGGGGAAGGGGGCGGTGTCAAACGCCCCCGTTGGCACAGCAGGTACAGGTCCTTGTCAAACGTTTTTTTGCTGTTGGAGACTATTCTGTTTTTTCCCGGATGGTGGTGCCGGCCCGGCCTTTCAGGGCCTCCCGCCATTTGTCAAAGGAGGTGATAATGGCTCTTCTGCCCTTTCCAGGGCCTGCTGCCACAAAGGCTGCTCCTGCCTCCACCTTGGGGAGCATGCTGGCAGTTTCAAACTCTCCCTCCCGGATATACTTAGCAGCAAGGGCAGGATCCATTTCCCGGATGGGCTGTTCCTTTTGGGTGCCAAAGTTAAGGGAGACATGGTCCACAGAGGTAAGGATCAGTAAAATATCCCCGTCAATTTCCCGGGCCAAAAGTCCGGCTGCCAGATCCTTTTCAATAATGGCGCCGGCGCCCTTCAGCCGGGATCCCTGTTCAATCACCGGGATGCCGCCTCCTCCGCAGGCAATGACGATCTGGTCTGCATCCAAAAGGGTGCGGATGGCCTCAATTTCAATGATTTTTGTGGGCTTTGGAGAGGGGAAGATCCGCTGAAAACCCTTTCCCGGCACTTCTGCGGTGAAATTTCCCTTCTCCTTTTCTGCCTGGGCTTCCTGGGGGCTCATGATACGTCCCACCTTTTTGACAGGCAAAAAAAAGGATTCGTCATAGGGGTC
>CALISX010000253.1 GCA_938041725.1 uncultured Lachnoanaerobaculum sp. | reverse complement strand
TGGCCACCGGTATGCCTGAAGGCATCTGGACAATGGAGTACAGAGAGTCCACTCCCCCCAGATCCGAGGTTTTCATGGGAACTCCAATCACCGGCAAAGGGGTAAGGGCCGCACACATTCCAGGCAAATGGGCTGCCTTTCCTGCTCCTGCAATCACCACCTGAATCCCTCTCCCCTTTAAACCCTTGGCCCATTCAAAAAAGGCCTGGGGCATCCTATGGGCAGAAAGAATTTTCATTTCAAAATCCACTCCCATCTCCCTTAAAAATTCTCCCGCCGGCTTCATCACAGACAGGTCTGAATCACTGCCCATTACAATCGCAACCTTGCTCATCGTTTTTCCTCCAAAAACTGGTTTAGGAATTCCAATCCCTCCAGGACGAATTTTCCATTTCTAATAATATAAGTATTTTCTCCCCCTTCTTCAACTGTAAAAATATCCCCCAGCTCTGAAATGGGAATGGTAATGTCTGTATGGCAGTTAAAATAGGCCTCCTTTTCATTCTCCTTACGTTTGATGGAACATTCGTTGTCCCTGGCCACAATGGCCTTTCCATCCGGATTATAGGTCATATTGTCCTCCTCAAAGGAGTAGCAGGTATCTCCAAAGGCAAAATGGGGGCCCATTTTTTCTGCAATCAAAATGGGCATTTCTTTGAAGATATTATATTTCTTAGCCACCTGATATGCAAACAGATTCGTACCAATGGCAAACTCCCCCATGGGCAGGGTCTTATGTCCCTTTAGAATGCTGTCTTCTATAATCCTTTGGTTGTCCTCCGTATTCTCAAAGTTGCAGCAGGAATACCCGGTGATCATCCCGTCCTCCAGGGTGATTTTCAGCCGGTTCAAATAAGTGCCTTGAATAAATACATCCCGGACAAACAAAACCCCATGGGTCCCCTGGAGCAAAGGAGAGGTAAATACTTCTCCCACGGGAATATTCACATCCGCCAGACAGTTTTCAAAATTGGTTTCATGAACCGGATCCTTTAAAGGATGGAGAACAATCTCCAGATCCGTTTCATTCTCCTCTCCCCCCAGCACCCGCACCGACTTTGCCCTGTCCAAAGCATCAATCAAGATTTGATGCATGGTTTGATACAATGCCTCATCCATGGTATTCACCTTGAGGATGTCCTCAAACAGTGCTGCATAACGCTTTGGCTCTACAATCCCCGGCACCGGCAGAGCCATCATGGTAAAAGCGGTTTCCTCCGGCTTTACATAGGCATTGTGAAGAAGAACCCGCTCCCTTTCATATTCCAAAAAGCGTTCCATTTGTCTTTGGCTTAGTTCTATGGCCAGGGGATCCTTTCTGCTTACAAATTCCCTGTCCCCAAAGGGATCCAGCACCACCGGGCCCCCGTAGGCCTTCATGGCATCCTTGTATTTTTCATGATATTTTTTTTGCAGCTGCAGCTTTCGCTCCAAATAGGCGTTTTTCATAAACAATCCCATATCATGATGGTGGTCATATAGAAACTGCCGGTTTACTCCCAGACTCCCGGAGCCGGAATTTCGAAGGGGAGAAAGGTCGCAAAGGCGGCAGGGTCTGCGCAAAAATACAGGCTGAATCCCCCTTTCTGCAAAATACAGAGCCGCTTCCTTCATGATTTTTTCAAAACCCAGCCGGTATACGATCTGGACATATTTCTTCCCGGAAAAATCCTTTTGCATGGCATGATATCCCTTTTCCAGCCCTCCGGCAAAGGTATGGGCAATATGCCTTATTTTTTCCGGTTCCAGTGTATTTAAAAACCGGGCGGTATCCAGCTCAGCTTTTCCAATATACTCCCCGGTCAGGAATAAATACCGCAGGTCGGAAAGATCCTCCTCCATAATAATCCGGCCAAATACATCTCCCTTCCCTGTGAAGCCGGTTTCCAGTCTTTTTTCCACCGTCACATCCAGATAGTCATAGGCATACCAATACAGCGCTTTTTCTGCTTCCCTGGCTTCTCCTCCGTCCCTGGAAATGCCGTAGATCTGCAGATACAGCTCCAAAATATTGGCATAGCCCTCCATGTCTCCCTCAAAAATCAAAATCCAGCTTTGCCGCAGTTCATAGGCCAAAGCCAAAAGCACCTTTCTAAATTCCTCCGGCACCCGCCTGGCCACCCCCTCCGGGGAATAGCAGGAGGCAGCATAATTTTCTTCCTTCAGATCAAAAAATATCTTCTCCTGGACCTCCTCCATCTCCTTCAGAGAAAGGCTTCTCCAGCTGCCCCTTTGGAGACACTGCCGCACCTCTTCCACCCCTTGTAAAAACATACCGGTTTGTAAAAAAAAGTCATGGAACCCGGCAGACCCCTCTCTGGAGATCTGCCGGATACGTTCCATGGCAAGATTGATTCGTTCCATTCTTCACCTCAAAATCTATAGTACAAATATCAGTATCCACATGAGGGAAAGGATTCCCCCCACCAGGCAGGCCAGAATAGAAAAAAACTTGCGGCTGCCTCCCTGACGAAGGGAAGACAAGCCGTAAATCAGCCCGGCACCTGCAAACAAAAAGGAAGAAAGGGCAAAGGCCGACACCTGGGTGCTGGGCGCTCCCTGCACATAGATCACCGCCTGATAGGCCCCAAAGGTAAGCCCCAGTGCAATTATGGTTAAAAAAAGAGCAAAGAAGCTGTTTTTAGCATAGGGCTTTTTTACATAGCTTACCAAAGCCCCCTTGCTGCCGTTTCCCTCCTCCTCAGGGTATTTAAACCTGGCGTCCTCTAAAATATTCCGCTCTCTTTTAAAAGGGTTTTTCAGCCGCCATCCCCTTCGAAAATATCCCGTCAGCCGGTTTTCTCCCCGGCTCAAAATAATATTGACCACCAGCTCATACATGAGATAGCCCAAAACTGTACCCAGGGTATTTAAAAAAATGTCATCCACATCAAAGCTTCCCACATTGCTGAAGTACTGCACCGTTTCCACCCCCAGGGAAAAGAGGGCTCCCAGCAGCACCGTGCGGAAAAAGCTGTGCCGGTGTTTGCCTAGCAAAGGACAAAAAAACCCAAAGGGCATAAAGGCAACCACATTGCCAATGAGATTGATGGCGGAAATCATCCCCAGAGTGGAATAATTCACCAAATATCTGCGGATCTCATGAAACAAAACCAGGTTCACACTGTGATTTTGGGAAGAGGAAGCCGTTCTTCCAAAGGTCTCCGAAAAAAACAGCAAATAGGATAAAAAGCACAGATACAATACAAAAAGGATCAGGCTGGTAATTTTATTTCTGGTTTTTGGATTCATCCGCAGCTCCTAAAACTCTATTTTATGTTTTCCAGCCAAAAGCTTTGCCCCGGTTACAATGGCGATTACCCCCGCTGCAATACCCCAAACCAGCATAATCACCCCAATGGCAATACTGGTGCCTCCGGCTCTGTTCATCAATTTATAAATTCCTTCCATGCTTCCCCCTATGCTCCGTATGTATCATAATAGGCTTCCACAGCTGCCTTGATCTTTGGTGTAATGATCTCCCCCGGCCTTTCTTCCTCCAAATAAGAAAGTACCTCCTTCATGGTAACAATTGCAGCGGTTTTGATGCCATAGTCCTGGCTGATTTGGGTAAGAGCCGCCTTCTCTCCCTTTCCCCTTTCGCATCGATCCACGCTGACCATCAGCCCCAGCACCCTTTCACCCCCCTGGGCCTTAATAATGGGCATGGTTTCTTCAATGGAGGTTCCTGCCGTGGTGACATCCTCAATCATCACAATGCGGTCTTCCTTTGCAATGGGAGACCCCAGCAAGATCCCGGTATCCCCATGGTCCTTTGCCTCCTTTCGGTTGGAGCAGTATTTTACCTCCCGGCCAAAGAGGGTATACATGGCCATGGAAGCCGCCACACTGAGGGGAATCCCCTTATAAGCTGGCCCAAACAGCAGATCAAATTCCGGAAAATGTTCCTTAAGGGCTCTGGCATAGAACTCTCCCAGCCTTTTTAACTGGCCCCCTGTGCGGTAAAAACCTGTATTAATAAAAAAGGGCGTCCTTCTGCCGCTTTTGGTGACAAAATCTCCAAATTTCAACACCTGGCACTCCAACATGAAATCAATAAATTCCTTTTTATACTTTTCCATTTTCACCATTCCTTATCTTAGGGTTCCTGCACCATGCCCCGGATCTCCTCCAGGCTTTGAAGGCCATGCCGTATCATATAGGCTTCGATCCCCTCTGCCGCTTTGACAGAGGCATAGGGGTCAAAGAAGTTTGCCGTTCCCACACTGACCATAGAGGCCCCTGCCAAAATAAACTCCAGGGCATCTGCCGGCGTGGCAATCCCCCCCATTCCAATAATGGGAATCTTCACCCCCCGGGCCACCTGGTATACCATCCGCAGAGCAATGGGCTTAATGGCCGGACCGGAAAGCCCCCCGGTTTTATTGGCCAGGACAAAGGTTCGTTTTTCAACATCAATTTTCATTCCCGTCAGGGTATTAATCAAAGAGAGGGCATCCGCCCCCTGGCTTTCAGCCGCCTTTGCAATCTCTACAATATCCGTTACATTGGGAGAAAGCTTCATAATAACAGGCTTTTTGGAATGACGCTTCAGCTCCTTGGTAATCCGGGCCACACTGGCGGGATCCGTGCCAAAGGCAATGCCTCCATGGGCCACATTGGGGCAGGAAATGTTGATTTCCAAAAGAT
>CALISX010000252.1 GCA_938041725.1 uncultured Lachnoanaerobaculum sp. | reverse complement strand
ATCTAGTTATGCATGAGATTATTTATAATATATCTTTAAAATATAGGGATTGGGAGTGGCTTTTACAGCAAAATATTCCTTAAATCCCGGATTCCAAGAAAAGGCCTCCTTTAGCTGCCTGGCATTTTCCCGTATGCCTTTTTCATCATATATATACCACGGGGTGGGGAAGGTCTTAGCAATTTCCTCCGCCTTTTCTTTGGTGATAAAGGGCATTTTTTTCATTGTAAATCCTTTCTTTGTCCATTAAGCACAACATCCCCAAAGAGAGACTTTTCTCCTTGGGGATGTCTGTATGGACAATAGATTACCTAGGACTGCAGCCAGTCCATCACTGTATAACCGATATAGTCCATATACCTCCACGGCACAGCCGTGCTTTATTCATTACTCAATAATGTTTACTACTCTGCCGGAACCTACAGTTCTTCCACCCTCACGAATGGCAAAACGCAGTCCCTGCTCACAGGCTATGGGGTGGATCAACTCAATGGTCATCTCCACGTTATCGCCAGGCATACACATCTCAGTACCTGCAGGAAGCTCGCAAACACCGGTAATATCCGTCGTTCTGAAATAGAACTGAGGACGATAGTTGTTAAAGAAGGGAGTATGACGTCCACCCTCATCCTTGGTCAATACGTAAACCTGGGCAGTAAACTTCTTATGGCAGGTAACAGAGCCGGGCTTTGCAAGAACCTGTCCACGCTCAATATCCGTTCTCTGCACACCACGAAGCAGAGCACCGATGTTGTCTCCAGCCTGAGCCTGATCCAGAAGCTTTCTGAACATCTCAATACCGGTTACTACGGTTTTTCTAACATCCTCGCGGATTCCCAGAATCTCAACTTCATCGTTCAGGTTAAGGGTTCCACGCTCTACACGTCCGGTGGCAACAGTACCACGTCCGGTAATGGTAAATACATCCTCCACAGGCATAAGGAAGGGCTTATCCTTATCACGCTCCGGATCAGGAATATAGCTGTCTACAGCATCCATCAGATCCATCACTCTGTCAGCCCACTCGCCGTTGGGATCCTCCAGAGCCTTCAGGGCAGAACCCTTAATAACAGGGATATCGTCTCCCGGGAACTCATACTCGTTCAGAAGATCTCTGATCTCCATCTCAACCAGCTCCAAAAGCTCCTCATCGTCCACCATGTCACACTTATTCATAAATACAACAATGTAAGGAACACCTACCTGACGGGAAAGCAGGATATGCTCTCTAGTCTGGGCCATAACACCATCGGTAGAAGCTACCACCAGAATTGCACCATCCATCTGTGCAGCACCGGTGATCATGTTCTTTACATAGTCAGCATGTCCGGGACAGTCTACATGGGCGTAGTGTCTGTTAGCCGTCTCATACTCAACATGGGCAGTGGAGATGGTGATTCCTCTCTCTCTCTCCTCAGGAGCCTTGTCGATATTTTCAAAGTCAACGATCTTATTGGTAGCAGAGGGCAGCCTGGTAGCCAACACCTTGGTAATAGCAGCAGTCAGGGTGGTTTTACCATGATCTACGTGTCCGATGGTTCCGATGTTCGCATGGGGTTTTGTTCTATCAAATTTTGCCTTTGCCATGTTAATTCCTCCTTGAATAACAATCCAAAATAGTAAATTTTTATAATTATATATGAAATCAGGTGAATCCGCAATACCTGCAACCATCCTCGTGGCCTTTGAAGAAAATTGCCTTCCTGCAGAAAAACACTGATTCTTGCAGCCATGCTGCATAGAGAAAAAGCTCTACTTTCCGCTCTTTTTCTCGCTGATAATCTTTTCCTGAACAGACTTGGGAACCTGCTCGTATTTCTCAAAGAACATGGAATAGTTTCCACGTCCCTGGGTTCTGGAACGAAGATCTGTGGAATATCCAAACATTTCCGACAGGGGAACAAAGGCGTTCACCTGCTTTCCGCTGGGGATATCATCCATTCCTTCAATGCGTCCTCTCCGGGAATTGATATCTCCAATCACATCTCCCATATACTCCTCGGGCATGGTAACCTCTACCTTCATAATGGGTTCCAGCAGCACAGCACCAGCCTTTGCCATGGCATCCTTGAAGGCCAGGGATCCGGCAATGTGGAATGCCATTTCGGAAGAGTCCACCTCATGATAGGATCCGTCAAATACATTGGCGTGTACCCCCAGCACCGGGAAACCGCCCAAAATACCGGACTTGGTGGCCTCCTCAATGCCTTCCCCAACAGCAGGAATATATTCCTTGGGAATAGCACCGCCCACAACACTGGATTCAAACTTAAAGGTTTCTTCACCATTGGGATCCATGGGTTCAAACTTAACCTTACAATGTCCGTACTGACCCTTA
>CALISX010000251.1 GCA_938041725.1 uncultured Lachnoanaerobaculum sp. | reverse complement strand
TACAGGTAATAGACTGCTCCCCATGGATGCTTTTATTTTGAAATCTCCCCTCCCTTTTTAAGAATAAAAAAGAATGCTTGGGGAAATTCATATCCAAAATATCCATATTATGGGTGGTAAAGAACAGTTGTTCTCCCTTTCCCACCAGGGAAGCCATAATGGAAAACAAGGTTTTTTCAATGTCGCTGTGGATATAGGAAAACTTTTCATCACAATAATAAAACCCTGCACTATGATCCAGCATAGCAGTGATCAATCCTGCCACATCAATCCCTGCCTTGGTTCCGCTGGAAAGAATGCTGTTTTCCTCCAGTTTGCCCTCCTTAATGATCAATTCATGGGTTCCGGTTCGGATCACATACGTATTCTTAATACTCTCCAGCCGCCGAATATCCCAAATAGAGGGATCCAGGGAAATCAAAACCCTGCGCAGAACCTGCAGATACATATCCGAAGGCTCCCCAAAATCCACCCCCTTCATGTATTCCGCATCCAAGGGATAGGTAAAATACCAGCCAAAACGCACCATATCCAGATACCACAATCCCTTATAGGATTCTCCCAGCGCTCTTTTTTGCTCTATTTGTTCTTTCACAGGACAGCAATAGCCGCTGGAGGTCTTCACAGGATAAAGCTGTATCAATCCCTTCTTTTCCAGACGAAAAATACAGGTTTCATAGCTGTCCCTTTCCCGAATCTCCTCCTCCCCCAGATAAATCTGACATTTATCAAGGGCATATTCCTTGGCCGGCTCCGGAGGAATGGTAATGTCCATGCGAAACAGCTGGGATTTTTGTGGAATAAAATCAATAACCAGCCGGGCCGCCTTCTGTGCATCCCGAATTCGATCAGCCAAAACCATAATCTCTCTTTTATTGATAAAAATAAAAAGATTCATCAAAAGCTTTCCAATAGATGTTTTTCCCGTAGCATTCCCACCCATAAGAACATTGATCCGTTTATAACGGAAATTGGGAAACCCAGGCAAAAATTCTTCTTCAATACTGGAATTTAAAATTTTTTTCGGGTAGGACATATTCATATGGAAATCCTTGAACCCATATAAATTATCCACCTGCAAATCCATTACGATCATTTCTCCCTCCTTGATATTAGTTCTTGCCAATAGAACTAATATCAATATTATAGAGTTTGATCAAAAAAATCAAGAGAAAATTTTAAAAATGCCCCTGCCAAAGACGGCAAAGGCACTCTGCAACAATCAGCAGTCAATCATTCCCGAAAAACCCCTCCTCCAGCATCAGGCACAGAGTATGGTAAATGGGCAGGTGCAGCTCCTGAATCTTAAAGGTTTCCTGCTCCGGGGCCAGGATGACCCCATCGCAAAGGGCCTTCATTTTTCCTCCCTCTCTTCCTGTCAGGCCAATGGTCTTTAAGCCTCTGGCTTTGGCAGCCACCAGGGCATACAGGATATTCTTTGAATTGCCGGAGGTGGAGATGCCAAGGAATACATCTCCCCTTTGGCCAAAGCCGTATACCTGCTGGGCAAAGCCCAGCAGGGGATCGCAGTCATTTAAATAGGCGGTGGAAAGCCCCACATGGCCCACCAGAGAAATGGCGGGAAGAGCCCCCTGAAGACTTCTGGAAAGCGCCTCCCCCATAACTGGGTCCACCTGGCAAAAAGCCTCTGCATGCTCCTTTGGCACTTTTCTGGTTTTTACAAAGCCCTTCATCAGCTCCCCCACCAGATGTTCCGAATCCGCTGCACTGCCGCCATTGCCTGCCACCAGAAGCTTCCCCCCGGCCCCAAAGGTCTCCGCCATGATTTGGTAGACCCTCCAAATATTATCCCTTTGTTCCCGGAGCCTAGGGTAACGGGAAATGAGTTCCTCTAATCTTTCTTTTACCTTATCCATACACTTCCTATGTGGCAGATTCCCTGTTCTCCGGATCCTCCTGG
>CALISX010000250.1 GCA_938041725.1 uncultured Lachnoanaerobaculum sp. | reverse complement strand
TTACGATGGAATTCCTAGTAAGTCAATAGGAAATAAAATCAGTATTTTGAATCAGAAATTTCTCCATGCAAAAAGGAGCACCTTCGTGCTCCTTTTCAGGGATTTTCAAAAAAGCGCTCCCCAGCGCCTGCAGCCTCTCTGCACTATACTGCACCCTGAGAGATCATGGCAGAGGCCACCTTCTCAAATCCGGCGATATTTGCACCGGTTACATAATTTCCCGGATGATGGTATCTGGCTGCTGCATCCTCCACCTTGGCAAAAATATCCTTCATAATCGTCTGGAGACGGGCATCCACTTCTTCAAAGCTCCAGGGCAGCCGCAGCGCATTCTGGCTCTGCTCCAGTCCCGATACGGAAACCCCCCCTGCATTGGCAGCCTTGCCCGGCATGAAGAGCACACCGGATTTTTGCAGATATTCCGTAGCTTCCAAAGTGGTAGGCATATTGGCTCCCTCGGCCAGGGCAAAGCAGCCATTGGCCACCAGTACCTTGGCACCCTCCAGATCCAGCTCATTTTGGGTTGCACAGGGCAGGTAAATATCACAGGGAATGTTCCAAATACCCTTTCCCTCTGTATAGACTGCCCCGTCCACCTCCTTGGCATAGGCCGAGATCCGCTCTCTTCTTACCTCTTTAATATCCCTGATCACAGCAATCTGGATTCCATTGGGATCATGGATATATCCGTTGGAATCACACATGGCCACCACCTTGGCCCCCAGCTGCTGTGCCTTCTGCACTGCATAGATGGCCACATTGCCGGAGCCGGTAACCGTCACCGTCTTACCCGCCAGGGTTTTTCCATTGGCCTTCAGCATCTCATCCAGAATATATACCAAGCCGTAGCCTGTGGCCTCGGTTCTGCCTAAGGAACCTCCAAAGGGAATGCCCTTCCCTGTTAATACACCCTCAAAGGAGGTGGTCAGTCTCTTATACTGTCCAAAAAGATATCCGATCTCCCTGGCCCCTACGCCGATATCTCCCGCCGGTACATCCTCATCCTTTCCGATGTACTTATACAGCTCTGTCATAAAGCTTTGGCAAAAGGCCATGACCTCTCTGTCAGATTTTCCCTTGGGATCAAAGTTGGAGCCTCCCTTGCCCCCTCCCATGGGAAGGCCGGTAAGGGAATTTTTCAACACCTGTTCAAACCCCAAAAACTTTAAAATAGACTGATTCACTGTGGGATGGAAGCGAAGCCCTCCCTTGTAGGCACCAATGGCATTGTTAAACTGCACCCGATAGCCCTTATTTACCTGCACCTTCCCTGTATCATCCACCCAGGGCACCCTAAAGGAAATGATCCTCTCCGGCTCCACCAGTCTCTCCAGGAGACCATTCCTGCGGTACAGCTCCTCATTGGCCTCCACAATATCCTTTAAGGAAAACAATACTTCCTTTACGGCCTGGTGGAACTCCGGCTCTCCCGGATTTGCAGCAACTACCTTCTCATAGATTTCGTCAATATAAGACATACGTTTCCTCCTATCATGCCTGTGCCTGGGAACAAATTTCCGGACAAGATCTGCCAAATCACAACATAATGTATCAGCCTGCCCGATGGAAGGGGATCCATACATGGAAACACGGCTTCCCGCTACGGATATAGCATGTTTTTTTTTGACCGTCAAGAAAAAATTCCTCTAATTTCCCTGCATCATCCCATAGTGATATGCACATTGGGATATCTTTGATTCAGGAAATCATAAAACGCTCCGATGTGATTGTCCGTTTCCTTCTTTAAATTCTTCACAATGATGGTAATGATCTTACCTGCATGATTGCGCAAAATAAAAGTATACTCCTTATGCACCGGAATGATGCCGTAATATCTGGTGGTGGTCAGTCTGGCACGGATGTCATTGCATTCTGTTAAATCCACCATGGCCAGCACCTTAGCCAGGGAAATCAACTGATCCTTATATACAAAGACCTGGAACTGCGGATCCACATAGTCCCCGTTTTCCAGCACAAAATCCATGGCGCTTTTTCCAGGATTTTCCATAAGATAGGTTTCCGGAACCAGACTTTCCAGTTTTCCCCATAGCTTCCTGTTCTTTGACACACGGTAAATACCGCCTCCGATAAAGCCCAGACCCAACAGCACAACAATGGCTCCTACTGCAAGATTGGTGCTGTTGTCTGATTCCCTCTCATAGGCAGATAAATAATACACGGGATTAACATTGTATTCTTGAAGCCCCAGATCCTCATCCAGCAAAATAGAGGTAAAGTCCTGAATGTCACTGGTGGGCTCCACCTGCACAATCATAGGCCGGGGGTTGTCTTCCAGGGCTTCATAGTGTTCCACCATGGACTTTACCGTTTGATCATTTTCCTTGGCTTCAAAAAATACCAGCTCGTCCCGTCCATCCACGGCAATCAAATACAGATAGGACTTGCTTTTTGGAAAGGAATACAAGGGCTCTGTAATGCCTGCTATGCGCACCACCACCTGACCGGAGGCAGACTCTCCCCAAACCTTTCCCTGGCTGATCAGGCTGTCCACACTGGCGGTGGTTAAAAACAAGGTGAATATCAGCAGAGCCCCTCCCATCGCCAAAAAGCAGACCCCCATAATCAGCAGGCTCCATGCCCCCCGAAAAATTCTTTTTTTCATAAATGTCTTCTCAATCAATCCTTCCTATGCAATGGTCAATTTGCAAAAATTCTTCTTTCCCCGTTTAAACAGCAGTCCCTCTGGAACAAAGTCTTCCCTGGAAAAGGTCTTCTTAATATCCTTCACCACCTCTCCCTCCACAGAGACTCCCCCCTGCTCCACATTCCTTCTGGCCTCGGAGCGGGTGGAAGCAAGCCCAGCTATTACCAAAGCTGAAATAATATCAATTTTTCCCTCTGTAAAATTTTCCGGCAAAAGTGCCGCCTGGGGAATATTTGCGCTGTCGGTGCCTCCTGCAAACAGAGCCCTGCTGGCTTCCCTGGCTGTTTTTGCCTCCTCTTTTCCATGTACAAGAGCCGTCAGCTCATAGGCCAAAATATCCTTCGCCTCATTCAGCTTTGCTCCCTCCCAGGCCTCCATCTGTTCAATCTCCTCAATGGGCAAAAAGGTAAGCATCCGCAGGCATTTTAACACATCCCCGTCGCCCACATTCCGCCAGTACTGATAAAAGTCAAAGGGAGAGGTTTTCTCCTTATCCAGCCATACGGCACCCCCGGCTGTTTTTCCCATTTTCTTGCCTTCAGAATTCAGAAGCAGGGTAATGGTCATGGCATGGGCATCCTTTCCCAGCTTTCTGCGGATCAACGCCGTGCCTCCCAGCATATTGGACCACTGGTCATCCCCTCCAAACTGCATATTGCATCCATAATCCAAAAACAGACGGTAAAAGTCATAGCTTTGCAGCACCATGTAATTGAACTCCAAAAAGGAAAGCCCCTTTTCCATACGGTTCTCATAGCACTTGGCCCGAAGCATGTTATT
>CALISX010000249.1 GCA_938041725.1 uncultured Lachnoanaerobaculum sp. | reverse complement strand
AAGGGTGAGGAGATAGTATATACCATTGAAGCTCCCGGCGGACAGTATGCCAGTGTGAGGGTGCACTGGGGAGAAGAGCTTCCCCTCACAAGGCCGGAGGGCTTTATGGGATATGGTCTTGACGGAAAAGTTTTTTTGCGCTGGAGAGAACCTGCCAATGATGGGGAAGCCAGTATTGTCAGCGGTTACTTTATTGAGCGCAAACTTGAAGGGGAAGCAGATTTTGTTCAGATCAATGAAAAGCCGGTGGTGATTACTGAAATTCTGGATGAAACAGGTGTATTCTTTGAAACACCGGTGATGTATCAGGAAGAGCTGGAAAACGGAACCAATGCCCAGTACCGCATGTATTCCATAGATGTTTTCGGCAGACGAAGCGAGTACAGCGATCCAATTAACATCCGGGTGGAGAAGGTGACGCCCCCGGAAAGTCCCAGCACGACATCGCTTGTCCTTTCCGGGGCAGATGTGCCGGATATTTCAGATGATGTTCTTGGAAGAGCCATTCAGAAATCCATCTCTGAGAACAGGGGCAAAAGAGGTATTGTTATTCCGATTTTCAATGAATCTCCCGATACGGTTCGCTTTACCCTCTACCGTGCAGAGGCAGAGGGGGTGGGATCCTACAGTAAACCGGTAGCACTGGCAAACTTTCGGTTTGAGAATCCCAAAAAAGAGGAGGGGAAAGAAGGCGTCCTTCCAAACTCTGAAGAGGACCAGTCCACCAATGAAATGCCCCAGGGGTTAAGTAATGCAGGATTTGAGGCCCCCCACTACAATTATGGAAGGCTTTATGGCGCCAGGCATCTCTTTCTGGAAAACAACAAACCCATGGCACCGGACATGATTTATTTTGATGCGGACATAAAGGAAGGGGTAACCTACAAGTATTGGGTCTCTGCCTGGGATTCCTGGGACAATGAGAGTGCCTGGTCTAAGTCCTCTGCTATGGGTGTACCGTCGGATAAGGAGCCCAAGGTTCCGGAAAAGATCACGATTTCCATGCTGGCCAGGAACCTGCCCGCCTTCTCATCCATGCAGCCGGGAATCGT
>CALISX010000248.1 GCA_938041725.1 uncultured Lachnoanaerobaculum sp. | reverse complement strand
GTAACCTCCATGCCGGGGAGCCCGGAATCGCCATCCATATAAGTTATGCATCACTGCACTGCCGGAGCAGCTTGCATGCCGCTGAGAAAGGAGAATACAGGATGCCTTTTTACCATCAAAAATATGGTTTATCAGGTATCCTGTATTTTAATTGTCTAAAAAATATCTAATCAAATCAAAATCAAAACCATAAAAAAGTACAAACAATCCAAAAAATATGCTATTGTCAGTCAGCAGCAAAAAAATTAAAGTAAGGATAGAGGGGGAGGGAGATTCCTCTCCCAATGCTCAGGGGAGATGTTCTAAGGCTTCCCTTTACAGAGACGGCAGGAGGAAGGATGAAAGAGGAAAGAGCAGGAATCGGATTTGGCATTATTGTCAGCAGCAGGAATTTTTTCCCCATGGAGCTGGCAAAAAAAGGCAGAGAAGCCATTATAGAAAAAATGAAAGAGCTGGGGTTTTCCTATACCATTTTATCACCGGAGGAGACTCCTTTGGGGGTGGTGGAAACCTATCAGGATGCAAAAAAATGTGCAGCGCTTTTTGCAAAGCACCGGGAAAAGATTGACGGCATCATCATTGTTTTACCCAATTTCGGGGATGAGGCAGCAGTGACAGAGGCCATTGTCCGCTCAGGGCTGAAGGTTCCGGTGCTGGTACAGGCCTGTGATGATGAAAAAAACAAACTGGACTTGGCTCACCGCAGGGACTCTTTTTGCGGCAAGCTGTCGGTATGCAGCAATTTGTATCAGAACCGGATCCCTTTTACAGACACCGCCTGCCATACCTGCAGCATTGACAGTTTGGAATTTACCAGGGATGTGGAGAATTTTGCCAGGATCTGCAAAGTAGTGAGGGGGATGAAAAAACTGCGGGTGGGAGCCATCGGAGCCAGACCCTCGGCCTTTCGCACGGTGCGGTATTCAGAAAAACTGCTGCAGGCCGCCGGCATTACTGTAGAAACCACAGATCTTTCGGTGATTTTGGCTCTGGCCAGGGAAAAGATGCAGGATGAGCGGGTCAAAGAGGTGATGGAACGCATTTGCCGCTATGGACGGGTGGTGCCGGGGATCCAGGAGGAAAAGCTGAGAAGGCAGGCAGGATTTTTCCTGGCAGTGCAGGACTGGCTGG
>CALISX010000247.1 GCA_938041725.1 uncultured Lachnoanaerobaculum sp. | reverse complement strand
ACTTTGCCCGGCAATGCCACCGTGCTGATGCCTGGGGAAGGGTATGAGGGGGTTACCAAATTTGTGCTGGACCGTATGACCAGCTATGGCATCAATGCCTGCCCTCCTCTTTTGGTGGGGGTGGGAGTGGCCACTTCTGTGGAAACCGCCGCCATGAATTCTAAAAAAGCCCTGATGCGCCCCATTGGCTCCCACAATCCCAATGCCAATGCTGCCAAAATGGAGCGGCTTTTGGAAGATGGTATTAATGCTCTGGGACTGGGTCCCCAGGGCATGGGGGGAAAATATTCCGTTATGGGAGTGAATATTGAAAATACCGCCCGCCACCCTTCTGCCATCGGGGTTGCAGTAAATGTGGGATGCTGGAGCCATCGCCGGGGACACATTGTATTTGATAAGGATTTACAGTTTAAAGTGGACACCCATGAGGGATTTGTATACCAGGAAGAGGAGGCAGTATGTCAGTAAGAATCGAAAACGGAAAGAAAATTTTAACTACCCCCGTTTGCAAAGAAGATTTGATGGATATTCATATTGGAGATATTCTCTATCTGGAAGGGGATCTTACCACCTGCCGGGATGTGGCGCACCGCAGGGTTGTGGAGGAAAAACGGCAAATCCCGGTGGATGTGCGGAATGCTGCCATTTTACATGCCGGTCCCATTATCCGTCCCCTGGGAGAGGACAAATACGAAATGGTTTCTGTGGGCCCCACCACCTCCATGCGAATGGAAAAGTTTGAGTACGAATTTGTAAAAACCACTGGAGTCCGGGTAATTTTAGGCAAAGGAGGAATGGGAGAAAATCCCGCCAGGGCCTGTCTGGATTTTGGTGCCATCCACTGTGTCTTTCCTGCAGGAAATGCAGTGGTGGCTGCTGTCCAGGTGGAGGAGATCGTGGAAGCCCAGTGGAAGGATCTGGGAATGCCGGAAACCCTGTGGCACTGCCATGTGAAAGAATTTGGCCCCCTGATTGTATCCATTGATGCTTACGGAAAAAATTATTTTGAAGAAAAAAAAGTAGAATATAATAAAAAGAAGGAGGAGCAGATCGCTCTCATCTCCGCCCAAGTCGGCTTTATCCGCTGACACTCATCTCAGATCATGCAGCGCCGGGCGTAAAAGACGAAACAAGAGCTCT
>CALISX010000246.1 GCA_938041725.1 uncultured Lachnoanaerobaculum sp. | reverse complement strand
CAGCTGGGTAAGGAGATCCGTGTGGATGACAAACGCAAGTTCGAATTGGAAGTGTAGCACCATGGGCAACGAACCCTTCTTGCTGAAACCTGCATACAAGGATTATCTTTGGGGGGGAAGCCGTCTTAACAGCGATTTTGCCAAAGGCATTGGGGCCTATCCCCTGGCGGAGACCTGGGAGTGCTCTACCCACCCGGACGGGTTGAGCATGGTAGACAGCGGCCCCCATCAAGGGAAGACGCTGCGGGAAGTTTTGAAGGAAAATCCGTCTTTTTTAGGAAGCAATCTGCAAACCTGCAAAGAGCTGCCGGTGTTGATTAAATTGATTGATGCCAATAAGGATCTTTCCGTTCAGGTGCATCCGGATGATGCATATGCCCGTCAATATGAGCATGGATCCCAGGGAAAAACGGAGATGTGGTATGTTCTGGATGCAAGAAAAGATGCAAAGCTTGTCTATGGCTTTCGGAAAGAGCTGACCAGACAGCAAATCAGAAACAGTATTGAGGATCAAACGATAGAGAAGTATTTACTGAAAAAGCACATTGAAAAGGACGATGTTTTTTTTATCAAGGCAGGAACCGTACATGCTCTGGGTGCAGGGGCTTTGGTTGCGGAGATACAGCAAAATTCCAATCTGACCTACCGCCTGTATGACTATAATCGAATGGATCGGGATGGAAGATTGAGAGAGCTTCATATTGAGAAGGCCCTGAATGTGGCGGATAGAAAAGCCCAACAGGAACCTAGACAGCCTATGAGAGTTCTAAAATACAGGAGAGGCTGTGCCATAGAACTGCTTTGCAGATGCCGTTATTTTCAGGTGGAGCGTCTGCTGGTGAATACAGAGCGAAACAGGCAGATGGCTGTTGTCCAAAGCAGGGAGGATTCCTTTCAAGTGCTTCTGTGTATTGGCGGATGCGGCGTTTTGATTCTTGGGGAAGAAAAATATATTCCTTTGTTTAAGGGAGATTGCATCTTTGTACCTGCCAACTCGATACAAACCAGGATCCATGGAAGGCTTCAAATGCTGAAGGTAAGCTGCTAAACGCTTTCTAAAAAGGCTTCAGTGCGTGCAGTCATATCCCCATGCTGGGGAATTGGAGAATATAGGATATGATTTTGATCAAAATAAAAAGGGCAGTCATAAGATATACTAAAAAATTCAGGCGTGTGCTTGGGGCCTTGTTCTTTAAGAGCAGGATGTCTTCGTGGAGGGAGTGTTATCAATATCTGAACACCATTCATCAAGATGTGAAGTCCAGCGCCATAAGAAAAGGCAAGGGGGACCGGGAAGAGGCATACAAGTATGATGTATCCATTATTATGACAACATACAATAGAGCTTCTTTGGTTGAGCGGTGTATTAAGTCTATTTTGTCCAATGCGCCTCGGAATAAAAAATATAGATTTGAATATATTTTTGTGAATGACGGTTCAAAGGATAATACAGCAGCAATCTTGGAGAAATATAAGAACTATCCGGATGTAAAAGTAATTCATCAGGAAAATAAAGGGGTATCCGGTGCAAGAAATACAGCCCTGGATGCCGCAGAGGGAAGATATCTGTTTTCTGTAGACGATGATGATATTTTGCTGGAAGGATCCATAGAAAAGCTTTTGAAAATATCAGAAAGAGGGGAGTACGATATCGTTGAAGGAGCCATGATAAAAATTTCCCAGGACGGAACGGAAAAAAAAGTCAAGCAGGCACATATCGGGGAAGTGGAGCATCCATTAGGGACTTTAAAAGGGTTTGCCTGCGGAAGACTGACCAGTAAAAAACTTTATGACAGGATATGCTTTCCTGAAAAATACTGGTTTGAAGACAGTATCAATGCAGCTCTTATTTATAGAGATACCATTAAGGCCTATATAACGAAAGATATTGTATATAAGTATTATAGTACAGAAACCTCCATAACATCCTCCGTTGATAGTCCTAAAAATATTGACAGCATATATGTTACAATGCAGCTGCTGAAGGATCGAAAGGCCCTGGGATTACCCTTTAAACAGGAAAATTATGAATATTTATTAAAAATGGTCAATCTGACCTATCAAAGGACGAGAAGTTTGGATACCAGGGCAAGGTATTGCATTTTTGAAATAAACAGGCATCTGTTTCAAGAGTACTACAGGGGATTTCGAACAGAAGCGACGAACTTTCTTAAGCGGATTGAGAAATCACTTTTAGAAAATAATTTTAAGAAATATGTTATGGCCTGTGAATTTCATTGGTAACAGAATTTGTGTTAGGGGCAGCGGTCAAAACAGGCAGTATGCGCGGCCCTTGTGATAGACACAGTATAGGAATAAGGAGGTGATTTTGTGAAGTGTCCCAATTGTATGCATGATTTAGAACAGGGTGCCAAATTCTGCAGCAACTGCGGTCAGCCAGTTCCCAAAGAGGAAGTCCCCAGAGAGGAAGCTTCCAAGGTGGAGCTCTCTAAGGCGGAGGTTCCTGCACAACAGGGGATTTCGCTGGCTCCCAGCCAGGATCTGTCTCAGCCTTCCTCCTCGGGGCTGCCCCCCAGTTTGATGGGAGGAAGTACAGGAGGAACCATATCAAGACCCGTGCAGCAGCCGGTGTCCCAACCGGTACAGCAGGCTGTACAGCAACCGGTGCAGCAGCCGGCCTCTCAGCCAGTACAACAATCCATGCAGCAGCCGGTGGTGCAGGGAACGAGTCAGCCCCAGTCCATTTCTCAGCCTGCACCGCAGCCCATGGCCCAGGGAACCATCCAGCCCCAGCAGATGGCCGGGAACCAGGCGCCTTATGCAGCAGGGGTTCAGGCAGCACCTCCCAGAAAAAAATCCAAGGGTTGTTTGGTGGCGGTTTTGCTGAGTCTTTTGGTACTGCTGCTGGCAGGGGGAGCAGTGGGATTTTTGATTTATAATGGCACCATAGGCATAGAACCCTTGCTGGCTTTGGTTTCCCCGGATCAAGGAAAAACGAAGGAGGATAGGGAAACGAAGGCTCCAGGAAGCCGGGAGGAAGCAAAGGAAGCCGCAGAAACCCGGAAGCGAAGAGAAACCAGAGGGGAGGAAGAGATCCAGGGAGAGGAAGAGATCCAGGGAGAGGAAGAAACAGCAGGCCGAAGGGGCCGGGGTAGAAGAAACAGCAGGGCTGGCGGCGAAAGAAACAGCTACAGTCAAAATGATAATCAGGGCGGCTATGACACCTATGGCCAGGGTGAGGAAGAAAACAGCGGCTATAGAAGGCGAAGAGGCCGCCAAAGGGCCGGCATGGATTACGGTGATTCAGGTGATTTCTATGAAGGAGATCCGAATCCCTATGAAGGAGATCCAGATCCCTATGGAGGCGGATATGAGGAGGGTGGAGAAAGCGCTGCAGACTATGTTATTCCTGACAGCGATTCCCGCTATCTGACAGAATCAGATCTGGCAGGTATGTCAGAGGTTCAATGCTGGGTTGCCAGAAATGAAATCTACGCCAGGCATGGCAGGCGGTTTGAAAATCCAGACCTTCAAGAATACTTTGACAGCATGCCCTGGTACTATGGCACAGTGGATGCCAATGCATTTGATGAAAGGGTGTTAAGCAAGATTGAGGTAGCCAATCTGGAGTTGATCCGGAAATATGAAAGAGCCCATGGATATGAATAATTGTGCAAGGAGGGTATTATGAAAAAGGGTTTTTTATCAGTTGCATTGGCGGGGGCGCTGGCTTTTGGTCTGGCCGGCTGCCAGGGGGGAGGCCAAAATCCGGCCAAGGATCAGAATACCTTGAATTTCTGGGTTCCCGCCTTTGCAGCGGATTCCAAGGACATTACCGACGAGGAGTTCTGGAAGGAAGTGCTGAAAAAGTTTGAAGAGGAAAATCAGTGCACTGTGAATGTGCAGGCCATTCCCTGGGACAGCTATGAGGAGAAGTATTTAACGGGAACCACCTCCAATGACGGCCCGGACATAGGATATATGTACATGGAGATGTTCTATGACTATATTGAAATGGGGGCTCTGAAGGATATTGATGCGTACTTTACCCAGGAGGAAAAGGACAACTATCTCTACTATGATCTGGGGAATATTTTGGGAGGACAGTATGCTTTGCCCTTTGTGGTGGGAAATCCCCGTATTTTGGTGGCCAATATGGATATTTTGAAGGAGGCCGGCGTGGAGAAGGTGCCCACCACCTGGGAGGAGCTGGAAGAAACGGGAAAGAAAATCAAGGAGGCCAGGCCGGATGTAATGCCCCTGGTAATGAACTGGGGATCGGGAAATTACGGAGGGATGAATGAGACCTTTTGGCCCTATTTCTGGAGTGCAGGGGGGGAGATTGTGGATTCCCAGGGGAATCTTACCATTGATTCTCAGGCAGGAAAAACCGCTGCGGATTTTATTTATAAGCTGAAGCAGGAGGGAATTGTTCCGGCCTCTGCCAATTCCATTGAAAAATCCGAGGATCCCCTGCAAAACGGAGAGGCTGCCATGGGCATCATTGCCTCTGGAAAAGCCCTGAAAATTGACAATATCAACTGGGATTATGTTCCGGTGCTCCAGGGGCCAAAGTCCGCCAATACCTTTATTGCGGCAGACTGTCTGGTGATGTTTGAAAAATGCAAAAATAAGGAACTGGGGGCCAGGCTTTTGAAATATGTCACCAGCAAGGAGATTATGGAGGATTTCCACAAGAGGATTTCTCCCCAGCCTCCTATTACAAAGGATGAAATCTATTCCGGAGACCCCAGATTTGCCCAACTTTTTGAAAACAATGAAAACTTCCGCACCTTGCCGGTGTTTAAGGGAGCTTCCGCCATGTATGATACTTTGTTTAAAAACATGCAGTCCGCCATTGCCGGAGAAATGACGCCGGAGGAGGCTTTGCAAAAAACCACAGAGTATTATAATTCCAACTTAAAATAATGTGCTGTTCCGGGGGCCTTTGGCCCCCGGTGCCGCTTGGCAGGAAAAAACATGAAAAGAAAAACAAAAGAAGCAGTATATGGGATCCTGTACATTTTGCCCAGCTTTATCCTGATTTTTGGGCTTTGTGTCATCCCGATTTTTTTAACAGGCTATTTTAGCTTTACCAATTATAATATTATGAATGTTCCCTCCTTTTGGAAAATTACAGCAAGCTGTGGAGGGATTCCTATTTGCGGGAAAGCCTGGAAAACACTTTGGTTTATGTGCTGGTGACAGTGCCCTTTCAGACGGTATTTGCTCTGGTATTTGCCGCTTTTTTGGCGGATAAGCTGCAAAACAGGCTGGGGGGATTTTTGCGAAGTGTTATCTTTATCCCTGCCATTGCCTCAGCGGTGACTTCAGGAACCATATGGCGGATTGTCTTTTCCACAGAGAATGGACTTCTTAATGCCCTTTTAGGCTGGTTTCACATTTCTCCTGTTAACTGGTTGGGCAGTTCTGCCACAGCTTTGTTTTGTATCTGCGTGGTGGCCATTTGGAAAAACGTGGGATACTTTTTGGTAATATATTATGCAGGGATTATGGGGGTGCCCCGAAACCTGTATGAAGCTGCCAGAGTGGACGGAGCCGGCGCCTGGCAGCAGTTTGTGTATATCACTTTGCCTGTTTTACGTCCCATTACCTATTTGGTGATTACTTTGGGGATCATCTGGTCTTTCCAGGTTTTTGATCTGGCCTATCAAATGACAGGGGGAGGACCGGGACATTCCACGGTTACCATTGTGATGGGAATTTACAATGCGGCCTTTAAGCAGTACAAAATGGGGTATGCCTGCGCCATGGCCATGGTTTTGCTGCTGTTGATTGTTCTTGTGAATACCCTTCAGAATTTTGTTTTCAGGGAGGGAAAAAAGGAATGAAAAACAAAAGAATTTCACCAGCATACATCCTGGGCTTTCTCTTGCTGTTTGCCTTTGCCCTAAGCTGTGTGGCGCCATTTGTATACATGGTATTGGTATCCTTTACCCAGTCCACGACTTTGCGGATCGGCTTTGGAGATATTCATTTTACGGATTTTTCCAATTACCACTATGTACTGGCCAGAGGAGGCTTTGGAAGGGCTTTGTTTAACAGTTTGGTGGTGGTGATTTTAACCTGCTTCTTTAATGTGGTGATGTCCTCCATGGCAGCCTATGGCTTTGAAAAAAAGAATTTTCCCGGGAAGGAAGTCCTTTTTCGCATTTATCTTCTCACTTTGATGATTCCAGGACAGGTGACCATGATTCCTGTTTTTGTGATGATGAATAAAATGGGAATGCTCAATACCTATTTTGCCCTGATTGTCATCCTTTTAAATGCCTTTGGTGTATTTTTAATCCGGCAGTTTATGAAGGAAATACCCAATGAGCTGATTGAGGCGGCCCAGGTGGACGGCTGTCCGGAGCATAGGATTTTTCTCCGGGTTGTACTGCCCTTAATCCAGCCGGTGCTGGTGTCTTTGGTGGTATTTACCTTTGTCACCTCCTGGAATAACTTCCTGTGGCCTTTGGTATCCACCACAGATTCCGCCATGTATACCCTCACCGTCTCTTTGTCCTTGTTAAAAACCCAGTATGATACCAACTATGGTCTTGTGATGGCGGGGGCTGCAGTGTCGTTTTTCTTTCCCTTTATGATGTATGTGATTTTGCAAAAACAGTTTGTAGAAGGCATCGCTTTAAGCGGTGTAAAGGGGTAATATGTCAAATTTAATCATTCGAAGAATTTCCTGTTTGGAGAAGGTGTTTCCAGATCGAATGCCTTCCTCTGGTGCAGCTCCCTTGGAAGGTTTGGCCGGGGAATGTATTTCCTTTCAGTTTGCCCTGTATTTGGAGGGGGACAGGGGAGAGCGGGTAAAAATTACAGCAAAGGGGGAGGGGGCAGCAGTTTCCCTGCGCCAGGTTTCCCTGGTGCCCTGTGAATACCCGGCCCATCCCCACTTTGACGGGGACTATCTGGATACAGCCCCGGGGCTGTATCCAGATCTTTTGGAAGAAATCCCCCATGTCGGGGTGGCTTTGGCTCCAGGCCAGTGGAAGGGCATTTGGGTGGAGCTGTCCCTGCCGGAACAAGCTGAGGGCCGAGATGTTTCCCTTTCCTTTTCCTTTACCTTGGAAAATGGGCTGGTTTTAAAAAGGGAGGCAGCTCTGCAGGTGATTCCCAGGGTGCTGCCCCCTTTGGCCATTCCCCATACGGAATGGCTTCATACGGATTGTCTGGCAAATTATTATGATATAGAGGTGTTTAGTGAAGCACACTGGCAAATCATAGAAAAATTTATTGCCTGTGCCTGTAAGCGGGGCTGCAACATGATCCTGACGCCTTTATTTACTCCCCCCCTGGATACGGCTGTGGGAGGAGAGCGGCGCACCGTCCAACTGGTGGAGGTATACAAAGAAGCAGGGGGATACCGCTTTGATTTTCAAAAGCTGGAGCGGTGGGTGAACCTTTGTCTGGGTCTGGGGATCCGGTATTTTGAAATGAGCCACCTGTTTTCCCAGTGGGGGGCAGTAAGCACCCCCAAAATCGTGGCCCGGGAGGGAGGAAAGGCTTGCCGTCTCTTTGGATGGGAAACCCAGGCAGGCAGCAGGGAATACAGGGCTTTTCTGGGGGCTTTTTTACCGGTATTAAAAGAAAAGCTTAGGGAACTGGGCATTGAAAAACAGGTGTTTTTTCATATTTCCGATGAGCCGAAGCTGGAGCAGCTTCCTTCCTACAGGGAAGCCTGCCAGATGGTGGCAGAGGAATTAAGGGAGTATCCCATTATAGATGCCCTGTCGGATTTTGCATTTTATAAAGAAGGTCTGGTGAAAAATCCTGTTTGCGCCATTGATCATATGGAGCCTTTTTTAGAGGCAGGGGTGGACAATCTATGGACCTATTATTGTACGGGACAGGGGAGGGATGTGACCAACCGCTTTATTGCCATGCCCGGCAGCCGTACCCGGATTTTGGGACTGATGCTGTATAAATTCAATATTAAGGGATTTTTGCATTGGGGCTTTAATTTTTATAATTCCCAGTATTCCCTGGAAAGTCTGGATCCCTTCCGTCATACGGATGCCAAAAACGCCTTTCCCTCCGGGGATCCCTTTTTGGTCTATCCGGGAAGAGACGGCTGCCCCCTGGAATCCATGCGTTTGATGTATATGGAGCAGGCCATGAACGATTACAGACTCTGCCGGCTTTTGGAGCGTTTGGCCGGGAGAGAAGCGGTGATGGAATGTATTGAATTTGACGGGCTGCACCTTGGCTTAAAGGACTATCCCAGGGGGATCTCCTATCTGGAAACTGTAAGACAAAAGCTTCACAAAAAACTGATGTTCCTTTGAAATTTCTGAAAATAATGTTATAATTCTGTTATAGTCAGGAGGCGGGACATGATTAACTACATCATTATTTTTTTGGTGGCTGCCCTTGGGGGCTATGCCGGCTTTTCCTATGTTAAAAAGTTAAAAAAGGGGGGAGACTGCTGCGGCAGCCATGAGGAAGCCCCCAAAACTGTGAAGGTAGCAGATAAGAACAAAGCCCACTATCCCTATGAAGCCATCCTGTTTATTGATGGCATGAGCTGTGAAAACTGTGCAAAGCGTGTGGAAAATGCTTTAAACGGGCTGGAGGGTACCTGGGCCCAGGTAAATCTGGGAGATTCCCGGGCCAAAGTCTTATTAAAGGAAAAGCCGGATATTGAAAAAATGGCGGGGGCGGTCAGGGCTGCCGGATATACAGTGATTAAACGAGAGTCTGTATACTGAGCTGTAGGAATCTTCGGATTCTGGCACGCACCGTGGTTTTCTGGGCGAACCCTGAAGCCTGCATAACAGGATGCTGCCATGGCGGCTGTTCTGGCGTCGGTCAGGGGCTTATACACTGATACAGTACACCAATGTGATGAAGCTGCCCAGCGTAAAAAGGCTGGAGTCGGCGGTTTTTACATCACTGCACACCGGAAAGGATTGCCTATGTCAAACAAAAGTATTTCGATTTTTTATGATTACGCTTGTCCCTATTGTTACCAGGGACTTCAGGAACTGGCGGATATTCTGCCGGATTATCCGAAACTTTCCTTAAACTGGTCTCCCTGCGAGACAC
>CALISX010000245.1 GCA_938041725.1 uncultured Lachnoanaerobaculum sp. | reverse complement strand
AACAGGTCAGCACCACCCCGGCTCTTTTCTGGGCCTTTGCCTCCCTGATCATATACTCCATCAGTCTGGCAGCAATCCCCTGCCTTTGATAGGCCGGAAGGGTGTCCAGGCCAAAAATCATCTGCCAGGCCCCCTCCTCCCGGTGCAAAGCGGCTTTTTCATACATCTCGTCCAAAAGATCCCTCTCCTCTGTGACAAAGCCATTGATAAAACCAAGGAGCTTCCCCTCCCTTTCATACACATAGAAATGATGGGGAAACAATTCCAAACGAGCCTGAAGACTTTCTTTGGAGGCAGCCTGGGCAGGGGGGAAGCAGGCTGCCTCTATCTCCGCCAGGGCCTCCAAATCCTCCAGGACAGCGGTTCGTATGGTATCCTTTTCCATGCTTTTTCTCCCTCCCATACCATTTTGGCTACCTGGCCGAGGCTGTGCCGGTGATCTCCTTCACCGCCTCCAGCACATCCTTGCACACCAGATCCGCCTCCTTGGAAAATTTGCCGTCCTTTCCCCCTTCCCCGGTGAGCACCAAGGCGGATTTGAGCCCGGCCCTTCTGGCCAGCTCCATGTCCAAAGTGGAATCTCCCACCATCCAGGATCGGCTAAGATCAATATGGTACTTTTCACAGGCCTCCCGGATCATACCGGTTTTTGGCTTTCGGCAGTCACAGTCTATTTTTAATTCTGCAACCTCTCCGGCAAACCCCTTGTCCGGGTGGTGGGGACAATAGAAAATATCGTCCACCAATACCCCCTCCTTCCCCAAAAGGGTTTTCATTTTTTTGTGCATCCTTTCCACCATCTGGAAGGAAGCCTCCCCTCGGGCAATCACCGGCTGATTGGTTATGACAATGGCCAAAGCGCCGCTTTCATTAATCAGGCGGATGGCTTCTGCCGCCCCAGGATACAGAACAAATTCATCAATGTCCCGGATAAAGCCCCGATACTCGTTTAAGGTACCGTCCCGGTCCAAAAATACCGCCCTTTGGGGATGCTTTAAATTCCTGGCGGCAGTCAAGCCGCTTCGAAGCTCCTGGGAGGCCTTTGTAATCCGGTCCACCGTACCCACATCCTTTACATACTCCGGGGAACAGTAGGCATATACTGCACTCTTTTCCTTCACCATTTGGGCCAGGATGTCCTTTTCAAAATCCGTCTTCACCGGGGCGCTTACCCTGTCGCAAACCTGCCTGCTGAGAATATAAATTCCA
>CALISX010000244.1 GCA_938041725.1 uncultured Lachnoanaerobaculum sp. | reverse complement strand
AAGCGAAACCACATTGGGAAGGCCAAGCGCTACCTTTCCAATGTGCTGGCCGTTGACCGCTACAATAAAAGAGCTTTGGGACTGATGCATGCTCTGGGGGATAAAAAGGCCTCTGCAAAGAAAAGAGAGAACGCCAAAAAGGAGGGGGATCTGCTCCATGGGCGGAAGATGCTGGGAGATGAAGTGGTGGTGCCTGGAGGCAGGTTTCGGAATTATTCCGGCCTGCTGACGGCAGTGAACCTTGGCATCGGCCTTTTAATCGGGGCTGCCTCCGTGCTGTTTTTATATATGCCTGCCACCTCCGCCAGAATGAACAGCATTCACAACAAGGAGATCACGGCAGTATCCCAGAGATTAAACGATGCCAATATGCAGGTGGACAACTTAAACACTGCCAATGAGGATTTAAAGACCCAGGTGGACCAGCTTACGGAGGTAAACAATACCACCCAGGAAAACATGAATTATAAGCTTTTACAGTATGTACTTCTTACGGGGATTGTGAATGACACCAGAAACAAGGATTTTCTCCATGCCGCAGAGATTTTTGCAAACATTGATCCGGGACAGCTGACGGATGTGGACAATACCAATAATGTTTCTGTCATTGCTATTTATGCGGATGTGGCTCCAAAGCTCCGGGAGGAGGGCTTTGCCCTTTTGGAAAAGGCAGGGGATACCCTGGCCAAACAGGGAGATTACCCGGGAGCCATTACCAATTATGATTTGGCCCTGAAAATCAAACCGGATTATGCCATGGCCATTTATAAAAAAGCCATAGCCTATAAAACCCTGGGGGATCTGGATACGGCCAATGCTTTGTTTGGAGAGGTGATTAACAACTTCCCCACAGAAAAGGTGGCGGAGGATGCCAGAAGAGAGAGAGGCTTTTAAGCAGCCGGGATTTCTCCGGGGCGACCGGAGGATGGAAGGATAAAATATTTTAGAAAGGATAGTTTTGTTATGAAATTTTTTATTGATACTGCCAAGGTGGAGGAAATCAGAGAGGTTGCCAGCTGGGGGGTTTTGTCCGGGGTTACCACCAATCCCAGCTTGATTGCCAAGTCCGGAAGAAAGTTTGAGGATGTGATCAAGGAAATCACCGACCTGGTGGATGGAGCCATCAGCGGAGAAGTAAAGGCCACCACAGATACGGCAGAGGGCATGATTGCCGAGGGACGGGAGATTGCAAAGATCCATAAAAATATGGTGGTAAAAATTCCCATGACCGACGAGGGATTAAAGGCCATTTCGGTTTTAAGCAAGGAAGGAATCGCCACCAACTGTACCTTGGTTTTTACGGCCCTTCAGGCCCTTTTGGCTGCCCGGGCAGGTGCCGCCTATGTATCCCCCTTCCTGGGACGTTTGGACGATGTGGGTACCAACGGATTAAATCTGATTGAGGATATTGTGGAAATCTTTGGCGTCCATGGCATTGAAACAGAAATCATTGCCGCCTCTGTGCGCAACAACATGCATGTGCTGGCCTGTGCCAAGGCGGGAGCAGACATTGCCACCATTCCCTATGGAGTATTTAAATCCATGCTTCCCCATCCCCTTACCCAAAAGGGTATTGAGGGCTTTATTGCAGATTATAAAGGCAGCCTGTAGCATTTTGGGCCGGTTCCTTTGGAAAGCTTTGCCTTTCGGGGAACCGGCCTTTTCATAATGTCTGCTTTACAGACCCTTAAAATTTCAATATACTGGTAGCATAGTAAAAAATCATGTAAGCAAAGGCAGGGAAAAATATGCAGAAAATAAATTTGAAAAGGATGTTGATGCTTTGGATGCTTCCTTTGTGCATAATCTTAATGGCAATGGGGAATATAAGCTTTAGTGCCCTGGGGGCCTCTGACCAAACCCATTTCAATGTAGGCCTGGTGATTGACGGCAGCGGCTCTTTAAATTCCACCGATCCCCAGGGGGTGCGTTACGGAGCCATGGATCTTTTCCTGGCTTTGTTAACAGACGGAGGCAATCAGGTGGATACCTTGATTTTTAATGACAATGCCTCCGGCTATCCCCTCCACACAGGATTGCTGGATCTGAGGGGGAGAAGCGCCAAGCTTTCTTTGTCCCAGGAGATTAAAAATGCTCCTGTAGATGGGGATACGGACATCGGCACCTCTCTTTTGGATATGGTGCAGGGTCTGAAAACAGCCCGGGGGCAAAACAATCTTCCTGGAGTGGTGATTTTATTTTCCGACGGACGAACTGACCTGGGAAAGGATGAAAAGGCTTACAAAAAATCCCTGGAAAACAAGGAGGAGGCCATTGTGGCTGCCCAGGATGCAGGGATTCCTGTATATACCATTTGCCTGAATGCCTCCCAGGTAGCAGACCCTGCAGAGCTGCAGGAGATTGCCCAGAGAACCTCCGGGGATTTTTTGGAGGTAAGCCGTCCGGAGGATCTGGAAAGGGCCTTTGAAAGCTTTTATAAGCTGATTTTTTCCACCTCCGGAGTGGAGCTTTTGGAAGAAAACTATGATCAGGACGGAACCTTTGAGTATGTGTTTGAGGTTCCCCGGTTTGGAGCAGAAGAGGTGAATATCATTCTGGACTCCAAGGGGGTGGGCAGCACCCAGATTTTTACGCCCCAGGGAGAAATGAC
>CALISX010000243.1 GCA_938041725.1 uncultured Lachnoanaerobaculum sp. | reverse complement strand
CATACCACCCCAAAAAGTCCTTTATGCTACACTTCGGATTTTTTCCAAGTTCCAGAGCGCACCGTCCAAATACAGTCCCCTCTCGTTCTTCTAATTTCTTATCCTCTTCATTAAGCAGTGCCTGGCTTTCTGACACATCCGTATATACTCCGTGATCCTTTCCCTTTACCTTAGATGCTACAGAACCTTGATCACAGTTAACTACAGCACCATTCACCAAAAACTCCAGACTGGAAGGCCTGTGTTCCTTCCAGTAATTCTCCATCTTCTCTATAATTTGTTTCCTCTCTGCACTGGTTAAGTCCTTGATATTCGGCTGAACGGGATATCTTAGATTGAGATCAAATCCTGTCCCATCTGGGCGTTCCCCTCCCACTTTACCTTTTATTTCCTTTTTCTTTATATTCACCAGCTTAAATAGCCACTCATCCTGGGTCATAGCCGTTCCTTTCTGCTGTACACTCCCCTAAACAGCATAACTACTTTCCAAAACCCCTACACAGCTGTATTCCTCAAAGTACAGTTGTACCTGGGAAACAGCATACCTCACCATCGCCTCACAAAGGCTATTGCTATTCCATTCCAAAGGGTTTCATCACAACATCCCCATTCTCATCCATTACTAAGACAGGATTGCTTCCATCCCGATTCATTCTTGTAATACAAATCTTTGCAGGATCTATGTCATATTCATACAGGAATATATATTGCTCCGTACAAAAGATATAGGAATTCACTTGTTCTTGAAAACTCTCTTTCCTTTCATAGATTTTTTTGGATAATCCTGTATCGGCATCTGTTGCATAAACATACATTTTTTTATATCCATCTATATCCGTATATCTATCATGGTAAAGTAAATATAATACCTTATTTTTGATGGTGTACTCTACCAATTCTCCCCTGTATTCTAAATTTGTATATACATTTTTGTAATCAATATATTGATTGTCCAATGATTTTTTGATATCTTCTACACTTACACGAAACATGGGGTATATATCTGCTTTTACCTCTATTTTTTGGATTTCTTCATCATTAATTCTTCCATTATCATCTTTCACTATTTTTTTCTCATAATCCTTATCTCTATATACAATTTCCTGTGTACCAAAAATATAAATATAGCCATCGGAAACTTCTGAAAAGTCTGAGACCAAAAGCTGGATACTCTTTAAGTCATAATTTGTCAGATCCCTGTTATCCGAATATTCTCCGGCCTTCCCTTCTCTTACTATCTGATCTATTTTTTGTGCAAAGGAATCCCAAGGTGCAATATCCCAATAGGAGCCGTCCCGTGATGGAATATACCAAGAGGGGCGCTCCCATTCTGCCGGGGGCAGATAATATCTTAAAAGCTTTAGTTCATATGCTTGGTACTTGATCTTATTGATGTCAAACAAATAATAACGGGGTACACTAACCTCTATTTCATAGCCATGACATCCATAATATAAAACATAATCATCAAAAATCATATTAGATGAAAGCCAGTTATACTCTAATTTATTCAAAAAAATTCTTTTTCCTTTAAAATTAAATTTTTTAAAGTCAATTCCATTGTCTAATGCATATATATAATCACCTTCTATATATACCAAATTCCCATTTTCTATAATTTCTCTTTTCTCTCCCCCTGAAGTTATGCTGTACACACTAGTACCAAATGTTTCACAAAAAAAAACTGTATTGTCTTTCACTAAAACTCCCCTTATTTCTTTCGGCATTTGACATATTTCCCTTACACTCTCATCAGCAGCCTCCATACACATCAACCTGTCTTTATAAACGAAATATATCCCTGTTTCACCCTCTCCCACTCTCTGAAGTTCTCTACCGCCTGTATTCTCATCCTGATCAGCAATTTTCCCCTTCAGCCAGTGCTTATCCGCAGATACATACATAAAATCAAAGTGAGGCAAGATAAATAACACCGATCCTGTTATCACAAAAATAACCGTTACTAAAACCAATGGCAATGAGATGTTTCTTTTCATTCTATATAACCTCCGGTGTTGCATTTCTCTCTTTTAAAATTTCAGCAAATAATTTATTCATATCCATATGCCCTCGATTTTTTTTGTGTTCGTAAAACAAGTCGTTTCATCTATATTCACTCGTTTATGCCCCACCTGCACCTGTATCAAATATTCTTTACCGTCCAAAGTTAATTTTTCCAGCTTATTTATTAATTCTATCCCTGTCAAAATAGACTTTTTTTTCTTATCATTTTCACTATCCCTCCCAAATATTTTCATATTTGTCATAATATCCAAAGTCAATGCAGCTATGAAACAGTCTATCTTCAGTTTTAAAGGTATATTAGCAACCTTATTTAGCTCCAGTATATCAATCAAGCACTTTTCCTCTGTAAATTGCAGACCTTCCTTTATGTAGATCCTGCTGATATTGTCTAGAAAATTATTTACAATAGTTTCTGTCTCAGGGCCAGGAAATATCTGATAGATAAAAGAGTTTGGATTCTCATCATTATTGCTAAATATGGTGTATACCCTAAGCTGCTCAAGCAGTTCCCCTAAATCTGATCTTGATTGCTCATACCTCATTTTTTCAAAATTCTTTTCCATCTCCCCTTCAAGCGCTGCTCCGCCCAAAGTGCTCACCACTGTCCACGCTATAGACGCTGCAAGGGCTGCGGGCACCGTAACTAAGAAATCTATAATACTAACTGAGACCACAGCTGGCACTGTGGCCAGAAGAGCCGTTGCTGCAATATTCAAAACAAATAACTGTACAAATAATGTTGCTCTATGCTTTCCGAAATACTGCCAAAGCTTTTCTATATCCGACGTACTGGTGTTAATCTTGACCCTTGATATACGGGTATGGGCAGGCTTAACAGTCGCAGGTCTAACAGATGTTATAGGATCTATAGTCCAATACTTTATATCAATGCCATTTCCATAATACCGTTCAATACCAGCCTCTACGCTGTCCAGTTCTGTAATGCTTTCTATAGCTGGATCTTTTGTTTGAGAAATATATACAGATAGTTCTTTAATCATTGCTAACAAATAGCGGTTTTCTATCACTCTTGCTACGGTGTCCACTCCATCTATCCACATACCCATACCCTGCAACAACGATTTCCTTCCCTGTTGATCCACAATATTCTGAAATAAATCTTCCGCCTTTTGTAAGAGTAAATCATAATTATTCAGCAAATCGCATTCTCTTATTGCCTGGTTTGGTAAACGTAAACCATCACTGTTCAGCCCACCCCACTCTACCGCTGTAGAAAGAAGTGCAAAATCCGGCTTATTAAAAAAATTATTTATAATTTGTTTTACATACTT
>CALISX010000242.1 GCA_938041725.1 uncultured Lachnoanaerobaculum sp. | reverse complement strand
CGTAGGCCATTTCTTGAAGCTGGCAGCCCCCGCAGGCCCTGGCAATGCTGCAGGAAGCTTTCCTTCTATGGGGAGAGGGAGACAGTACTCTTTGGAGCCTGGCAAAACCATAGTGCTTTTTGCTTTTCATCACAGCAGCCTCCACCACATCCCCCACCAGGGCATCCTTTATAAACCAGACAAAGCCTTCCTGTTTTCCAATTCCCAGCCCCTCCTGGGAAATATCACTGATTTCTACTGTAAATACCTGATTCTTTTCCATAATTCTCTTCTCAAATATCGGAAGTATCTTTCAAAAGAAAACCCAGGCAAAAAGCCCGGGTATACCTGTGTTTCTAGGATTGGAGGCTGGTTTTTCGGTAATTGCTTTCCAGCAGTCTGTGATAGCCCAGCCAGCCATTGCTGTCTCTTCCTCCTTGCAAAAGCTCTGTAAAGGTTTCCAGCTTGGCATCTGCATTATCTGCCAGATTCAAAGCCAATGCTTCGATCAGAGCCGGCTTTTTGGGAGACCCATACTCCAGCTCCCCATGGTGGGCCAAAATACAGTGGATCAGCTCATGGGAAAGCTTGGTGGGAAATCCAGGGATTTTCGCCATCTTTTCCTGGAGCATCTCTGCCCCGATCATAATATGTCCCAGCAGCTGCCCCTCATCTGTATAATCATTGGCGGGAAAGGCGGAAAGCTCCCTGGTCTTTCCTATGTCATGGCAAAGAGCCCCGGTAATCAGCAAATCATGATTTAAGACGGGATAATTCTTACAAAAAAATTCGCACATTCTGGTGACACCCAGGGTATGCTCTAAAAGTCCTCCCACAAAGCCATGGTGTACATTTTTGGCAGCGGAGGAGGAGCAGAATTTCTTTTGGAATGCATAATCTTCAATAAAAATCATATTTAAAAGCTTATTTAAAAAACGATTCTTCACAGAAGCAATTTCTGCCTTGATTTCTGCAAACATTTCATCAATGTTTTTGGAAGACACAGGAAGATAATCCGCCGGGGCATATTCCCTTTCCCCTGCCACCCGGATCCGCTTTACATTCAGCTGCAGCTTGTCGTTGAAGGTGGTAATATCTCCCTCCACCGCCACATAATCCAAAGCCTCAAAGTCCTCGATCCCCGGAGAATGCAGCTCCCAGATCTTGGCATCCAGAGTTCCGGTTTTATCCTGCAAAATCATACTTCCGTATTCTTTGCCGCTTTTGGTCAGGGAAATCTGCTTGGTTTTACAAAGGTATACCTCGGAGATCCGCAATCCATCTCGTAATTTTTCAATATATTTCATCTTATAACCCTTCTAGCCTCTGGCGCCTGTTATTGCTTCAAATTCCAAATCTGTGTAACCTGTTCTGCCAGGCCGCTTAATCTTCACATGAATGGCCTGCCCCGGGGAAAGTTTGTCAATGAAGTTTTTTAAATCGGATACACTTCTGATTGTCCCATCGTTCATCTGCACAATAATATCTCCTGCCTGGATTCCGGTGTTATAGGCCGGGGAGTCATTTTCCACCTCCCGAACATACAGCCCCTCTGGCAGTCCCTGGGCTTTTTCCCCCTCCGGGATCTCTACAGCCACCACCCCAAAATAGGGCAGCTTGCTTTGGTTGGTCATGTTTTCAATCAAAACCTTAAAATCGGAAATACCGTATACAGCTCCTGGTCCCTCTGTCCCCTCCTTCAGCCAGCCCACCAGCTCTCCAGATACATCCAGCAAAAAGGTTCCCTTCTTTGAATCAGCCTTTAAATCTGTGTAAATCATACGGGTATATCCGTCAGTAATGCTTACATTTTTAGCAATATAGCTGATGCTCCCCACTTGGCTGCTATACACCACCCCGGCAGGGCTCCCCACAGCCAAAAGCATGCCTCCCCGACGAAGTTGATAGGAATTGCCCAAAGTTATCGGCTCAATCTCCCTTTGCTTCTCTGTTAAAAGGGAAAGCTCCACGGAAAGAACGGAAAGCCCTGATACGGGATCCTGCCCCCGCACCATGGCCTGGGTGCTGTATCCATCAAAAAATGTAATGTGAACGGGACCGGCAAAGCCGTTTACTGCCTGAAAGGGCACCAACAGCACCAGTTCCCCCTCTGTCTTTGCAATCACCAGTCCGGAATAACTGGCCTCGCTTTCCAAAGTATTGTTAAACCAGTCAGTGGTCTGATTGGCCCCCTCCACCATCACAATGGCGCTGTCCTTGGAAATGGCAATCTGGGTCAGATCCCCCACCATGGTTTCCAGATCCTTGGCAGTATAATTGTACTTTTCAATGGCAGAAGCCACAATATCCTCCACCGGCTCTGTTTCCTGGGGCTCTGTGGGTGTTTCTGTTTCCAGTTCCTCCTTGGGAATACTGATATGGGTCGGATCCTGGGCAGGAGGAAAAAATTTTTCTTGTAAAATGGGACGAAGCCAAAGGGAAGTCAGAGTGGAAACCGCCCCAAACACTACTGCCAAAACAGCTGCTCCAGAGCAGTTTTTCCAGGTTAAAATACTTTTTTGATCTTTTACGATGGTTTGCTTAATAAAAGTTTTGCTGTCCTCAGAGCTTTGTTTGGAATCTTTTTTATCCGGCATTTTTCATCCTCTGCTTTCCACACGGTACCCATATCCCGCCAACCTCCTGCAAACTGCTGCAGGAAACCGCCCCAAGGCGGATCAATTGACTTCATTATACGTTGTGAACGTAAGTAAGGCAAGTAAAACCCTTACTTGCCCTACGGATACCTCTAAAGGTACTCCTGTTAAAACGATTATTCTTTTTTAAAAATCAACAGCTTTGAAAAGATATAGTTTAAAATAATTACCAGCACATTGGAAATAATTTTAAAAATTAACGGAGAGGAATGGAGCACATCCACCCCCAAAAACATAATGGCCGTATCCAACACACCTGTAAAAAGTCTGGCAGATATAAAGGTCGCCGCCTCCCGCACCAGCACATCCCAATGCATCTGCCTGCTTTCAAAAACCCAGATCTTATTGGTAAAAAAAGCAAAGGTTACTGCAGCAGCCCAGGCCAGTACATTACTGGGCACATTCCCGATTCTAATAAGGGAATAAAACAGAGCGTATACCAGGATATTAACCGCTGTGGTGCATACACCAAAGAAAATATACAGAATGGGCATTTTATACTTCTGATAAAGTTGGGTAATCATTATTTGTCATCAGAATACCTTATAGTGGTTCTGTTTTTCCTCCTTTTCTCCTGGGGTAAGATTTCCCTCCTCTACCCCTTCTGTGGCCTCCCGCATAAAGAGCACCTTAGGGGTCATAATAATCAGCTTCCAGTCCATCCACAGGCTGTAATTGCGGATATAGGTTAAATCCAGCTTTAACTTATCATAGGGAGTGGTATTGTACTTGCCATGCACCTGGGCATAGCCGGTTAGACCCGCCTTCATTTTTAAACGCAGAGGAAATTCCGGCAGCTGCTTGGTATACTCCGCTGCAATCTCCGGCCGTTCCGGTCTGGGTCCCACAATGCTCATTTCCCCTTTAATAATATTAATCAGCTGTGGCAGCTCATCAAAACGGGTGGCCCGAAGAACCTTTCCAACCCCTGTAATCCGATCATCCTGTTCACTGGCCAATCTGGCCACTCCATCCTTTTCCGCATCCACCCGCATGGTGCGAAACTTATAAATTTCAAACAGGGCTCCATCCTTAGTTAAACGGGTCTGCTTGTAAAAAACCGGCCCCCGGTCTGTGCTGTAAATCAGCAGACCGAATATTAAAAATAAGGGGGAGGAGATCACCAGCCCCACCATCCCCAAAACCAAATCCAAAAAACGTTTAATCAACAGCTGGTCAATCTGGAGTCCTTCATTTCTGGAAAGAAGGATGGGGGTATCAAAAAGATTCAGCTCTGTGGAGCTGCGTACCAGCAAATCACTGATCTTTGGAATCATATAATTGCGAATGGATTTTTCATAGCATTTTTTTAAAATCAAATTTCTCTCATGGGAGGGAATATCTCCGATAATCACCCCCTCGTACTCTGGAATCATTTCCATAATCCGGTCAATGCCACAGTCAATGCTTACACGGCCGGCGATAACATATTTGTCATCCCGGGAACCGATTTTTTCCATAATGGAAAACACCGGCCGTTCCCCATGCACCAGTAAAAGATTTCTTGGGGGAAAGATTTTTCCGTAAACCCATTGAAACAAGAAAGCCCAAAGCACCACAATCACAGCATCCACCCCTGTGAGCAAAACAAAGGACATGGGGGAATGAAATTTCTTGTCAATCAATGCCAGCTGGCAATACCCTATAATATTTACAATACTGATGGAAAGAAGGTGGGAATAAATAATATTGCCCCGGCGAAGGTAGCCAATGCGCAGTCCCCCGTAGGTTCTTAGGAAAAACACCAGCAGCACCCCGTAAAGCGCTGCCAAAAGCCAAAGGCCCTTCCGATAAAAACGCACCTTTTCATGAATAAGTTCATTTAAATACAGGCTCCACAGCAGCCAGTACAATCCGATTTCTATAATTAAAATCACCGCAGCGGATCCGAATTTCACAAATCCCTTGTATTCTTCTCTTCTGCTCATGTCCTCCCCTTTCGCCTGCCTGGTGCCAGAATATCTGCTCTTGCGTGCATGGCGGCTCACTCTTCCTTCTGTATAAGTCTACGCGGCACTCCCCCCTTGCGCACATCCAGCTGTATAAGTCTACGCAGCACTCCGCTGACAAGCAGCTCCCGTGCCGCTGACAGGTATTCGCAATCCGGGCTGTCGCCCTAC
>CALISX010000241.1 GCA_938041725.1 uncultured Lachnoanaerobaculum sp. | reverse complement strand
GATCCCCGTTTTGTAAAAATTGCAGGAACCGCCTCCTATATCGCCAGATATACCACAGGAGAGGGAAAGGAAACCAAAAGAAACTGGGTCAATGGAAACCGTTTTGTTTCAGGAGGGGTGAAGGCCCCTGAAGGAATCCGGGTACTGAGCGGAAAAACCGGCACCACCTCTGCGGCAGGAAGCTGTTTGGTCATGGGGAGCAGGGATGCCCAGGGAAGAGAATTTATTTCTGTGATTTTAAAGGCGGAGAATAAAAGCATCCTATATGAGAATATGACAAAAATTCTGGAAAAAATCCGGTGATTGAATTCCTTTAATTTTTTTTATGGGATTGTATTCTATCAAAATGGTGCTATACTGAAGTCATAAATGCGGCTGCCTGAGGCAGCCGCCATAGTACAAGGGGAGCGATAGCTGCTGAGAGGCAGAGCTGCAATGCTCTGCGACCCTTTAACCTGATCTGGATAACGCCAGCGGAGGGATGTATACCAATTTTTTTCATGCTTTTCAGGCGGTGTCCTCCGGGACACCGCCTTATTTGCGTGGACTGAAAATATATGGAGGCAAGGGGGGATTCCGATAAAAACAAAGAAAATCATTCATATTATGAACAATTCTGTAACAAGACAGGATGTGGTCAATCTGGTGTTGGCTCTGGGAAATGGGGCCATATGTGCGGAACATAAAAGGGAGGTGAGAGAAATACAAAAATTCTGCCATGCCCTTTTGCTCAACACAGGAATGCCCACCTGGGAAAAGGCAAGAGCCATGGCGGCAGCGGGAAAAGCAGCCAATGCAGTAAATCATCCTGTGGTATTGGATCCTGTGGGGGCAGGAGCCAGCAGGCTCAGAAGGGAGGTGATCGGATATTTACTAAAGCATGTACATTTTACTTGCATTAAAGGAAATTACGGAGAAATTGCATCCTTGGCCGAGGGTATGGTCAGGGGAAGACATCCATGGTCTAGAGCGGCGCTCCCCCCAAGGGGAGTGGACAGCCAAAAACTGTTTCTGTCAAAAAGCCTGATACAGGGGCTTTCTAAAAGAACCGGGGCGGTGGTGATTGCCACAGGCAGCGTGGATCTTATAGCCAGAGGGGATGCCTTTTCCCAGGTTTCAGGGGGATCTCCCTGGCTTGCTGCCGTCACCGGGGGAGGCTGTATGCTCTCCGGGTTTTTGTCCTCCAGGCTTGCAGATGCTCCAAAAGAAGTTCTGCATGAGCCGAGGCTCTGTTTTCTTCTTTTGCAAAGGGCTTTAAAAGACTACAAGGAAAGCGCCCAAAGGGCGGAGGAAGCCATGCGGGCCAGAGGTCTTTGGGGCCCGGGATTTTTTAAGGGATTTTTATTGAATCAGATTTCTTTGAAAGGTGAAATATGATGAAACCAAAGAGGCTGTGCTTTTACGGGGTAACAGATGATTCCCGGGACCTTTTGGCTCAGCTAAAGCGCATTGAAGAAGCCTTAAAGGGAGGGCTTAGTATACTGCAGCTTAGAAAAAAACATATGGCCTTTGAGGAATATGTATCATGGGGCAGAAAAGTAAAGGAGCTTTGTGATACATATGGGGTTCCCCTTCTCATCAATGATTCTCCTGAGGTTTGTCTGGCCTGTTCGGCCCGGGGCGTTCACCTGGGGCAAAAAGACGGGGATCTTTTAAAGGCCAGAGAACTTCTGGGGAAGGAGGCTGTCATCGGAGCCACAGCCCATACTCTTTTGGAAGCCCTGGAGGCGGAAAAAAAGGGGGCAGATTATCTGGGGGTAGGGGCAGCCTTTGGCTCCCGAACAAAATGGGATGCCAAAGCCATAGACCGAAAAGAGTATCTTCGGATCACCCAAAAAGTAAGCATCCCGGTGGTGGCCATTGGGGGAATCTGTGAAGAGAATCTTTCATTACTCAGGGGGTTGGGGCTTACGGGAGCCGCTTTTGTTTCCGGATTGTTCTCCCTTCCCCAGGAAGAAATTGCACCAACAGCCCAAAGGCTGAAGAAGCAGTGTGCATCTGTTTTTATGTCTAAAGGAGGTAAGAATGAATCAAAAACAAATTAAAAAACTGGCGGTTTCTGCCATGTTTACGGCATTGGCTGTTTGTCTCTCCCCCTTTTATATTCCCATTGGGGCGTCCAAATGTTTTCCCATTCAGCATATGGTGAATATTTTAGGAGCCGTCTTTTTAGGGCCGGCATACAGTGTGGGTGTGGCCTTTTGCACCTCCTTGATCAGAAACCTTATGGGAACCGGCTCCCCTCTGGCTTTTCCCGGCAGTATGGCCGGGGCCTGGTGTTCCGCTTTTTTGTATCAGCGCTTTCAAAAAAAGGGATTTGCCTTTGCAGGGGAGGTGGCTGGAACGGGCGTACTGGGAGCCCTTTTGGCCTATCCCACAGCCCGGTTTTTCATGGGAAAGGAGGCAGCAGTGTTTGCCTTTGTGCTTCCTTTTTTAATCAGCACCCTGGGGGGCAGCATTCTGGGAATACTGTTGGTGGCAGTTTTTGAAAAAACCGGACTGCTTGGATATATGCATCTGCAGATGGGGAACAAAACATGAAAACAGCTCTCACCATTGCAGGAAGCGATCCTTGCGGCGGGGCGGGGATCCAGGCGGATTTGAAAACATTTTCAGCCCATGGAGTTTACGGCATGTCTGTGATTACAGCCCTCACTGCCCAGAATACTTTGGGGGTATCAGGAATACAGGAGGTAGATCCAGCGTTTATAGAAAAGCAAATAGAGGCGGTGTTTTCGGATATTTTTCCAGACAGTGTAAAAATCGGCATGGTATATGATGGGGCAGCGGTGGAATGTATTGCAAAGCAACTTAAAAAATACCAGCCCAAAAATATTGTGGTGGACCCGGTTCTGATTTCCACCAGCAGGGATGCCCTGATCAAGGAAGGGGGAAAAGAGGCACTGGAAAAGCTTCTGTTTCCCCTGGCCACCCTGATCACCCCC
>CALISX010000240.1 GCA_938041725.1 uncultured Lachnoanaerobaculum sp. | reverse complement strand
TTGTCATCAGACTGGAACTTAATGAAGTAATAAAAGCCTTCTTTTTGCTTCTGAATGTCATAGGCGAACCTTTTTCTTCCCCAATCGTCCACATTCTCAACGGTGCCGTTAAAGCGAGTAATATAGTTTTGAACTCTTTCAAGGGCAGCATTCTTAGCATCTTCTTCCAGCTTTCCATTAAGCACTAATGCCAATTCATATGTACTTGTCATTGTTTTACCTCCTTTTGGTCTCTGGCCTTTGCTGGCGCAAAAGCAAGGATAATGTGTCACAGTTCTTAATTTTAACAAATCCCCGGGCAAAAGTAAAGGCAAAAAAATGCCGGCTCTTAAGCCAAAGCCGCCTCTGTCAGCCGTTCGATCACCTTGACCACTCCGTTTTCCTCATTGGTCAGGGTGACAAAATCCGCCGCCTCCTTTACCAAGGGCTGGGCATTCCCCATAGCCACTCCAATCCCTGCAGCCTGAAGCATGGAAATATCATTAAAAGCATCCCCACAGGCGATTAAATCTGCAGGTTTTTTTCCAATCATTTCCACCAGCCGCAAAAGGGACCGGCCCTTGTTAATCCCAAGTTCTGTAATTTCCAAAAAGTAGGGCTCGGAACGCACAATATTCAACTTCCCCTCCCAGTATTTGGCCATTTTTTTCTCTACCTGGGCCAAATGCTCCCCCGGAGCCGTCATAAGGCATTTAATCACAGGGAAATTCACCTTTTTTGTCAGGGGATTGGATGGGATCACAGACATCCGGGTAATGGAAAGCTCCAGCTGGCAATAGGTTTCCTCTGGATCATGGGCATATACATACCCGTCACGGTAGGTCAAAAGATTCACCTTGTTTTCCAGGGCCTGGGCACAGAGCACCTCCAGCTTTCCAGGCTTAAAGGTTTGGGAAAACAACTCCCGATCCGCTTTATAATCCAGCAAAATCCCTCCGTTAAAGCCCAGAACATAGCCTCCCCGGGTTCCCAGCTGCAGCCGCTCTGCCACAGGCCGGATACCAAAAGCAGGCCTTCCTGACGCCAGAACCACAGTCCCTCCCAGATCTATAAAACGGGCCACCGCTGCTGCTGCCTCTTCGGTCACCCTCTTGTCATTGGTTACCAAAGTTCCGTCCAGATCCAGGGCCAGTACCGCATCCTCTATTCGTATTTTTCTCTCATCAAAGATATCCATGGTTTTCCATCCTTTCCTTGGGCGGTCTCCAAACATTCAAATTTCTTCCTAATGTACTGCACTACAGATTTCGAAATCCCTCTCCCGCCACTTCATTGGAATTTAAAATAATCACAAAGGAGGTGGGATCAATTTTTTTTGCGCTTTGGCGGATGTGATGCACCTCCTTGGGTCTGCAGGCACACATAACCACATCCCTCTCCTCTCCCGTATAGCTTCCCTGGGCCTTCAAAAAAGTGGATCCTCTTTTAATGACCTTGACAATTTCCTCTGCCATCTCCTGAGGATTATGGCAGATAATCATAATCAGCTTTCCCTCTGTTAAGCCAGCCATAAAGCGGTCCAGCAACGCCGCCACGATATAGGAAATCAGCAGTCCATAAATCAAGCTGTCCACACTCCTGGAAACCATTCCCACTCCCAGTACAATCACCACTGAGTCAATCACCAGGGTAATCCGTCCCAAAGTCAAATGGGGATGGTAATGACGCAAAAGCATGATTAAAAAATCCGAGCCTCCCGTAGAAGAACCCCTCATAAAAACAATGGAATATCCAATCGAAAGCAATACCCCCATGCAAAGGGCGGCCAGCAGATATTCTCCCTGGTACACGGGAAAAATCATTGCCACAAGATCCATCATGACAGAAGTAATAACCAGGGATTTGATAGATTTTATCAAAAATTCTCTCCCCAGTACCTTATAGCAGGCCAGGCCCACGGGAATGTTCAGCAATAAGGTTCCTACACCCACTGGCAACCCCGTCAGCTGATATAAAATCAAAGCAATCCCCGAAAATCCCACCATGGGGAATTTAAAGGCTGCTGCAAAGCTGTAGGTTCCGATGCCAAGGAATAAACCAGACGCCACATCCACCAAAATATCTATACACCATTCTTTTAACTTTTCCTGTTTCAAAATATCCTCTCTCTTTCCTGTATTTATATCGCTCACCAACCAAGGATTATAACATAAAAAAACTCCTCCGTCTGGAAAAAACTCTCTCATAGAAATAGACAAAAAAATGACAATTCCTCTGTGGTATATTGCTTTCCTTTTGTAGCTTTGTTATAATGCAATCATCTCTGTATGGAGTGATGCATGGACTGATATCTACGGTGCTGCCGGATTCTCCGGCATGGAAGTTTTTTAGACAAGGAGTTTTTTATGAAGGGTTATGCAATGTTAAAAATTGGTGCCTCAGGCTGGATCGAGAAGGACAGGCCCAAATGCGGCCCCCTGGATGCCATTTGTAAGCCTTTGGCCCTGGCCATCTGTACCTCTGATGTGCACACCCTCTGGGAAGGTGCCATTGGTGAGCGCCACAATATGATTCTGGGCCACGAGGGCTGTGCAGAGGTGGTGGAAGTAGGCGAACTGGTGAAGGACTTTAAGCCCGGCGACAGGGTTTTGGTTCCCGCAATCACTCCGGATTGGAATTCTTTAGAAGCCCAGGCCGGATTTTCCATGCATTCCGGCGGTATGCTGGCCGGATGGAAGTTCTCCAACTTTAAGGACGGAGTTTTCTCAGAGTTTTTCCATGTGAATGATGCTGATGGCAACCTGGCTTTGCTTCCCTCCAACATCAACACAGTAGACGCCTGCATGCTTTCCGATATGGTGCCCACCGGCTTCCACGGTGCTGAGCTGGCCGATGTACAGTACGGCGACACTGTTTTGGTGATTGGAATCGGACCTGTGGGACTGATGTCCGTAGCCGGTGCTTCCCTGAGAGGCGCTTCCAGAATCATCTGTGTAGGAACCAGAAAGGTTTGCCGGGATGCCGCTTCCTTCTATGGTGCCACTGAATTTGTAGGCTATAAGGAAGGCCCCATTGACACACAGGTATTAGAGCTTACCGGCGGCAAGGGTGTGGATAAGGTTATCATCGCCGGCGGTACAGTGGACACCTTTGCAGAGGCCGTTAAATGCTTAAAGCCCGGCGGAAGAATCGGCAATGTAAACTACTTAGGCTCCGGAGAAAGCATTTCCATCCCCCGGGTAGAATGGGGCGTTGGTATGGGGCATAAGATGATCAATGGCGGATTGATGCCCGGCGGCAGACTCCGTATGGAAAAGCTGGGCTCCCTGGTGGCAGCCGGCAAGCTGGATCTGTCTCCCTTAAGCACCCATGTATTTAACGGCTTTGAGCATATTGAGGAGGCCCTCTTCCTGATGCGGGATAAGCCTGCTGATTTGATTAAGCCTGTTGTAAAGCTGGCTGACTAAGCCTCCATGGATATCTTGATCGTTTCCGGTTTTCTGGGAGCCGGGAAAACCACCTTTATCAAAGCCCTTTCCAAAAGAACGGGGAAGGAATTTGCCATTCTGGAAAATGAATACTCGGATCTGGGGGTGGACACAGCCAGACTGCAGGATACCACCCTGAATATCTGGGAGCTGACAGAAGGCTGTATCTGCTGCTCCACCAAGCAGGACTTTGCCCAGTCGGTTTTGACCATTGCCAATACCATTGCCCCGGATTATCTGGTGGTGGAGCCCACCGGGGTTGCAAAGCTTGGCAATATTATCCAAAATCTTCAGAGAATCGAATATGAAAAGATCAAGCTTTTGTCCCCCCTGTGCATCCTGGATGCCGGGGGGATTCAAAGCTATGGCAGTGAATTTCCCGATATTTTCCGGGATCAAATCCAAAGCGCCGGCCAGATCATTCTTTCTAAAACAGAGAATTTCTCTCCCAGAGAAAGGAAAGCTCTGATGGATGAGGTATATGCCATTGCCCCAAAGGCCCTGGTTACAGACCGCCCCTACCAGGATTATCCAAAGGAATGGTGGGAGGAGATCCTTTCCACCTATTTGGACGGAAGCCGCAGGCCCCAGCCGGTTTTAGAGGAGTCCTCCTCCGCTCCTCCAGATACCTTTTCCCTGTCCCATGTATCCGTATCGGGGATCGGAACCTTTGCCCTGTTTATGGAAAACTTGATCCGGGGGGCTTTCGGCAATATCATCCGAGCCAAGGGAACAGTGGCATTGGAAAAGGGCAGCATTGTCTTTGATGTGGCCGGAGGCCAGTATGCCCTTCTTTTATCTGAGGAATCCCAGACTTCCCAGGCGGTGTTCATCGGCAGCAGCATCCGCAGACAAAAGATCCGGGAGATTCTATTCCAAAATTCCAAAAGCGTAAGGATCCTGCCTCCAAAAAGGTGATCCATAGACCCAGGGAAGCTGCAATAGCCATAAGGTGATGTGCAGACATATGGCTGTGCCGGTGCCCGTCTGACATAAGGGTTTACCTCAAAAATAAAAAAGCTTCGGTTATGCAAACCAAAGCTTTTTTATTTCAGGAAAGGGACAGGAAGGTATACCCTGCCTCCTCCACAGCCTTCTTTAAATCCTCCTCTGGCACACTTTTGCTAAATTCCACCACAGCAGTGCCTGCCTCATGGGAGGGGGCGGCGGAGATTACTCCGTCAAGGTTTTCCAGTGCCTTTTTCACATGAGCCTCGCAGTGAGAGCACATCATTCCTTCAATTTTAATGGTTTGTGTCATGTTTTTTTCCTCATTTCTTTCTGGATGGGAGGCAGCTCCCTTGGATTTGGAGGCAGCTGCCATGTTTCGGGGCAAAGCCCTTTTTCCTATGGGATAATCCCGGGAGGCATCATGAACCTCTAAGAGATTTAACCGCAGGGCATTCATACAAACGGTAAAGCTGGACAAAGACATGGCTGCAGCCCCCCACATGGGATTGATCTGCAAAGAAGCCACTATCCCGGCTGCTATGGGAATCAACACCCCATTGTAGGCAAAGGCCCAGAACAGATTTTCATGAATGTTTCGCAGCACAGCCCGGCTTAGACGAATGGCGGCGCTCACATCGGTGAGCCTGGAATTCATCAGCACAATGTCTGCGGAATCAATGGCCACATCCGTTCCGGCTCCAATGGCAATGCCTATGTCCGCTCTGGTCAAAGCCGGAGCATCATTTATGCCGTCTCCCACCATGGCCACCCGGCCCCTTGTCTGAAGACTTCGAATGATCTCTTCCTTGCCCTCCGGCAAAACTTCTGCAATGACCTGATCCACCCCCGCCTGGTCTCCAATGGCCTTTGCCGTTGCCGCATTGTCTCCGGTGAGCATCACCACCTCCAGACCCATCCGATGCAGCTGCTTCACCGCCTGCTGCGAATCCTCCTTGATCACATCCGCCACGGCAATCATCCCTAAGAGACAGTTCTCCCGGACAAAAAACAAGGGAGTTTTTCCCATGGCTGCCAGGGCATCCGCCTGCTTTTCCATCTCCTCCGGTATGGAAACCAAAGAAGATACAAAGGCTTTGGAGCCTCCCAAAAGCATGCTCTCCCGGACCCTTCCCTGGAGCCCGTTCCCCGCCAGGGCTTTAAAATCCTCCACCTCTTCCGGTTTCAGATTCTTAAGCTGCCCCCTTTCCACAATGGCCCTGGCCAAAGGATGTTCACTTTTTACCTCCAGGGAATAGGCCCCCTGGAGCAGTGCTTTTTCGGCAATGCCTTCTGCAGGTAAAATATCGGTTACCTGGGGCTTGCCCTGTGTAATGGTTCCGGTTTTATCCAAAGCCACAATCTGAAGCTTGCCGGTATTTTCCAGAGCCTGGGAGGTTTTAAACAAAATGCCGTTTTTGGCTCCCATGCCATTGCCCACCATAATGGCCACAGGCGTAGCAAGACCCAGGGCACAGGGGCAGGAAATCACCAACACTGTAATGGCCTTTTCCAGGGCAAAGGCCAGCCCTCCGCCTGCCAGAAGCCAGCCTGCCAGCACCACCAGGGCAATAAAAATTACAGCAGGCACAAACACCCCGGAAACCCGGTCGGCAATTCGAGCAATGGGAGCCTTTGTGGCCGCCGCATCGCTGACCATCTGGATAATCTGGGAAAAAGTGGTATCCTCTCCCACCCGGGTGGCTCTGGCCTCTAAATATCCCGATTGGTTCATGGTGGCTGCCCGCAGCCCATCCCCCACTGTTTTATCCACAGGGATGCTCTCCCCTGTCAGAGGGGACTCATCCACAGCGGAGCTTCCCTTCAGCACCACCCCGTCCACCGGAATGTTTTCTCCCGGACGCACCAGGAAAATGTCTCCCTTGGCCACCTCCTCAATTCCCACCGTCACCTCCCTGCCATCCCGCAGCAAAGTGGCGGTTTTGGGCGCCAGCTTCATAAGATTTTTCAAGGCATCCGTGGTTCTTCCCTTGGAAAGGGATTCCAGGGTCTTTCCCACAGTGATCAAGGCCGGTATCATGGCTGCAGATTCAAAATACAGCTGGTCATGATACAGAGGCATCAGATCCATATTGGAAACCCCTTTTGTCAAAAGCCAGGTCATACGGTATAAAATATACAGGGACCATCCCAGAGAAACCCCGGAACCCAGAGCCACCAAAGCATCCATATTGGGGGCGCCCCGAAACAGGGATTTTAATCCGGAAATAAAAAAAGCACGGTTGATTCCCATTACAATCAGGGATAATAAAAGCTGGGTCAGCCCCAGTCCCACATGATTGTGAGACAAAAAGGCCGGCACCGGCCAGCCTGCCATATTATGGCCCATGGTAATGTACATCAGCAGCGCCAGAAAGACTAGGGACAGGCGCAGCCTGCCCACCAGTACCGGGGTTTCCCGATCCTCCAGGGCATCCTCTTCTGCCGCCATTTTGTCCTGGGATCCAGCCTTTTGGCTCTCTCCCTTTACCCGGGCTCCATAGCCTGCATCCTCCACTGCCTTGATAATGCTGCCCTCCGTTTCCTCTCCCTCCACTGCCATGGAATTGGTGAGCAGAGAAACCGTAACATTCTTTACCCCCGGCAGCTTACGAACCGCCTTTTCCACATGGGCCTGGCAGGA
>CALISX010000239.1 GCA_938041725.1 uncultured Lachnoanaerobaculum sp. | reverse complement strand
TTCCAAAAGCTCCACCCGTCCCCTGGCAAAAGTATCAATGTCAATGGCAGAGGGAATACGAAGAAGCCTGGCCATTTCCGTGGCGGCGGCAAACTCCGGGTTGATGACCATGGCCAGTCCCAGCTCTTCCTTAATAAAGGCAATATCCTGGGTATACTGGGGATTGCGCACCCTGGCAATGGTGTCGCAGTCTCCCGCTTTTTTTGCCACCATACAGCACAGAAGGTTCAGTTCATCCGATTCGGTGACGGCAATCAAAAGATCCGCATCCTCCACTCCTGCCTCCATTTGAATGGAGTAGGTGGCACCATTTCCGCAAATCCCCATAATGTCCAGGTGGTTGGCCACATCCGTCACCACTGAGTCATCTATATCCACAATGGTAATGTCATGTCCTTCCAGGTTCAACTGTTCGGCAATGGTGCTTCCCACCTTGCCGCATCCCACGATAATTATCTTCATCCTTTTCTCCCTGTTTTCAACTATACTGAACAATTGCAGTTTCTATTGCATGGCAATTTCCCATTTGCTATACTCTCCCTGTATGGAAGGGCAAAACCGGGGAAATATCCCCGGCCTCGCCTGTTTAGGAGGTAGCTATGAAAATCCAAAATATCACAGATGTGGAAGCGTTCTTTAAAGTCATTGACCAGTGTAAGGGGGTGGTGGAGCTGGTTTCTCCCGAAGGGGACCGGCTGAATTTAAAAAGCCGTCTGACCCAGTACATGTCCATGGCAACCATGTTTTCCAATGGTTTCATCAAGGAACTGGAGCTGGTAGCCCATGACCCTGCGGATGTGGAAAGACTGATTAAATTCATGTACCAGGGAGAATAGCCCGGATAAGAGTCGGCTGTGGAAGGAATTCCTCTTTCCACAGCCTCTTTTTCTTATTTTCCGAAAATATTCCCTTCTTTGATCTCTATTTTCCCTTCTTTTAGAAGATGCCCCACAGCCCGCTTAAAGGCGTTCTTGCTGATACCCAGCTCTTTTTTGATCCTTTCCTTATCTGCCTTATCGTCAAAGCCCAGGGCACCCCCCTTATTTTGCAGGACCTGCCAAATCATTCCGGCATCCTCCTCCAACTGCAAATAGGCCTTTTTTCTGGGACTCAGATCCAGCTTTCCGTCCTCCCGTACCCGCACCACCCGGGCCGAAACCTCCTCTCCCACAGCCAAAGCGCCATAGGCCTCATTTTCTGGAATCAACCCATAATAGGCATTGTCCACCGCCACCATAAATCCCGCCTTGGACCTGGAATAAATGCTTCCCCTAACCTGATCGTCCTTTTTATAAGGAGACTGGGAAGATAAATAGGGATAGATTTTCATGGTGGCCGCCAGCCGGTGGGTTTTGTCCTCATAAAGCTTTACCAGCACATGATCCCCTGACTGCAGTGTCCCAATGCTTTCCCGAAAGGGAAGCAGCACATCCCGCTCCAGACCGATATCCAAAAAACTTCCGATTTTCGTAACAGAGCTGACCCGCAGACGCTGTACATCCCCCACCTGGGCCAAAGGTGTCCGGGTGGTGGCAATCAGCCTGTCCTTGCTGTCCCGGTACAAAAACACCTCCAGGGTATCCCCGGGAACCGCCTGGGGAGGCAGCTCCTTTTTAGGCAGCAGTACCGCCTCCCCTGGGACCTCCTCCTCCAAATCCGTTAAATACCCGCCAAAATCCTTGATTCTGGCAAGCTTCAAGGTTTGCCTTTTTCCAAGTATCATATTTCCTCCTTCACCTTCAGAGGGTCCTGGGGCTCCTTGTCCCTGTTCTTCAGACCAAAGCGAAGGGCTGCAAACCCCTCCCCTCTGCCATCCTCCAGGGATACATCATATCCCCCCTGTGTTTTTACAATTCTGGGAAAAATCACATCCCCCAGCACCGCCGCCTTTTTATACCAAACCTCCAGAGAGCGGATGGGAAGCTCCCGTTTCAAAGCATCCCTGGCCATACTGATATAAACTGCATTATTCACATGGTGGTTGCTGTCCAAATGGGATTTCTCCACAGGAATCCTCTCCCCCGGCTCCCCGCCGGGGCCAATGGCTATCTTTCTTTCTATAGTGCCCATTTCCAGCCGAGGACAATGCTCCTGCAAATACTGTTCCACCATGCTGTGCTCCGGCCTTTGGGGCCGTTTTTGCTCCAGATTGTAATGAAACCAAACAGAATCTGCCTTGACCAGATATTTTTTTTCTTCGTCTAAAACAACAAAATTCCGATAGCCGTAAAAACCTCTAAAATCATAGGCCCAGGTGCCAATGGTGATCCGATCCCCAAGCCTTGGCATCTTCCCCAGCTCCAACCGCCAGGACTGCACCCACCAGGCGCTTTTCCTTTCTCTTAAAAAGTCCACCCCCAAATGCAGATCCTCTGATTGAAAGGTAGAGCAGTCCTGGAGATAATTCATCACCCCCTGCAAAGACAGGCGTCCATCCTCCCCTGTTTCACTGTATCTTACCCGGCTGTCAAATGCATACATCCCAATCCCTCCTGGAACAAACCTGTTTCCTTTACTGCCTGCAAAGCTTCATAAATGCCCCAAAAATCCTGGCTCCATCCACCGTCCGGGGATTTTTATGGGAAAAGCCCATACGCTCCGGATGAAACTGAACCCCCCATATGGGCAGACTCTCATGTACCAGAGCCTCCACCACCCCGTCCCCGGAGAGCAGACACAGCCTGAGTCCTTCCCCCACTTCCTTCACCCCCTGGTGGTGGGCAGAATTCACCATAAATTCCTCCCCATAAAGCGCCGAAAAGATACCGCCCCTTTGGGGCACAGCCTTCACCGGATGCACCTGGTCTTTTCCATCCTTTTGCACATGGGCATCCCTCTCGGCCAGATCCTGGTACAGACTCCCTCCAAAAAATACATTTATCAGCTGCAGTCCCCGGCAAATCCCAAGCACCGGCTTTTTGGCCTGTACAAAAGCCTTTAACAGCTCCCACTGCCCTTCATCCAGAAAGACCTCCGGCTCCATGGAACCATTCCGTTTCTCTCCATAGTACACTGGATCCATATCTCCCCCGCCGGGAAGCAAAAGCCCCTGGGCCTCCTGCACCGCCCCCCTGTCCAAAGTACAAAGCGCCGCTGCCCCGCTTTGTTCCAGGGCCTCCACATAATTGGGGATAGTCTCCTCCCTGGCCAGTACAATCTTTGGCTTCATATCCACCTCATTCTATTCCATTCCCCTCCTCCCTGCAAGACATGGGAGGGAATATATCCATAAAAAAAGTCTGAGACCAAATGATCTCAGACTGGAACTGGGCTACAAGGATTCGAACCTTGAAATGCTGGAGTCAGAGTCCAGTGCCTTACCGTTTGGCGATAGCCCATCAAAATCGACTTTGTCAGTATACGGTACGGACGGACATTTGTCAAGGGGGAAGTGAATATTTCTGTTTGGCCGTGGGAAGCATTTTCTTCCCACGGCCATGTTCTTATTTTGCCATATCGGTCACTCTGGATTCCCGGATCACATTTACCTTGATCTGTCCGGGATACTGCATCTCCTCTTCAATTCGTTTGGAAACCTCTCTGGCTAAAATCACCATATCATCATCACTGACCTTCTCCGGAATCACCATAATCCGTACTTCCCTGCCGGCCTGTATGGCAAAGGACTTCTCTACTCCCTCAAAGGAATTGGTGATATCCTCAAGCTGGGACAGCCTGTTGGTATAAGCCTCCAGGGTCTCCCTTCTGGCTCCGGGACGGGCTGCAGATATAGTATCCGCTGCCTGAACCACACAGGCGATCAGAGACTGGGGCTCCACATCCCCATGATGGGATTCCACGGAATTGATAACCACCGGATGCTCCTTATACTTGCGGCAAAGCTCCACACCGATCTGCACATGGGAGCCCTCCACCTCATGGTCGATGGCCTTTCCAATATCGTGA
>CALISX010000238.1 GCA_938041725.1 uncultured Lachnoanaerobaculum sp. | reverse complement strand
GGGGCTGTACTAAAGCAGCTTCGCACGCAAAGCGGACTTACTCAAAAGCAGGTGGCTGAAAAGATAGGACGTAAACAGCAAATCGTAGGCCATTGGGAAACGGGGTATGCACAGCCCGATGCGAACACGCTTTTTACATTGTGCGATATCTATGGCGTATCAGTGGATACCGCATTTGGATTTTCTAAGCCCACTGACTTTGATTGGGTAGTAAAAAAATTCCGCGCCCTGGATGCTCACGGAAAAAAGCTGGTAACTCTAGTGCTGGATACAGAGTATGACCGGATATCAGAAAAGAAGATTGCCCAGACCATAAGGGAAACACCACTGTGCCAGTATCCATACATCATTGGCGGTGCAAGCGCAGGATCTACATCTTTCATGATGGATGCGGAGATTGAAACCATACAAGCTCCAGCGGTGGACGGAGCCGACTTCATCATCTCTGTAAGTGGTGACAGCATGGAACCGGATTTTTATGATGGTGATCGGGTGTATGTCAAGAAGACGACAGAGCTACAAGAAGGGGAAATCGGTATATTCCTGGTCAGCGGATCGGAGATCTATATAAAGGAGTTGGGGCCAAATGGGCTTATATCACATAATTCTAAGTATAGCACCATAAAGTCCCCAGATGTAGTTCTGATTGGCAAGGTACTGGGCAAAGTAGAGTAGGAGATATTTTTATGAGAAAAATAAGAAATATTGCAATTGTGGTTATTGTTCTGGGACTTATCGGGATTATTTTCGAACATTTTTCGGGCGACATAGATAAAGCTTTAGTATCCGGCACTGAATCATCTTCTCCAAAAGAGCAGTCTTCAAGCGATAGTGTCAGTACTGGCATCGAAGTCACCCCATTGCAGGATTTTAACTATACTTTTGATGGTACTACTTTAACCCTTAATAACTACAATGGCGATAGCAGTACGGTTTACATTTCAAATGAATATGATATAGATGGGACTGTTCATCTGGTTGAAAACGTAGAAGGAAGTATGTTCCTCAAGGATTCGGTGAAGACAGTTATCTTCTCAGATGGAATTCAGAGGATTTCAAATGCTTTTTTTAACGGAGCTGAAGTAGAAACATTATACATTCCCACATCTTTCACTATGATATATGATGATACCTTAGCCTATATTTCGGATTCCCTAAAAGATATATACTATGGTGGAACTCAAGAGCAATGGAATCAGATTTTTACAACCTATGATCCAAAGATAGTATCTGAAAATTTAGACGCAAAGAATTATGAAGGAGCAGGAGAGGCTATAGCCGATAAGATCAATTCAGCTATAGGCCATAGCTTTGACCCAAGCACTGTAACTTTTCATTTTGAGTCTACCACCGATGATTTATTGAAATAGATTAAGATGTGTAGGCTTTTCCCCGCATAGGCGGGGGGTGATTTCCCTTAGAAAGGAGGCAAATTATGCCTAAAATGTTGTCGCTTAACGAAGGAAAAGAAAAGTATGGTAAAAATTTCATTGGACAGGTCATTCGAATCCTGGACCCCTTCACGATCATTATTAGTCATGATCAGATACCTCTCCTAAAAGAAGGCCGCATGGTACAGGTATTTGATATTGGAGAGGAAGTGATGAATTTAGATGGTGTGTCACTTGGGCAATATGTTTATTTAAAAGATACATTAGAAATCGTTCAAGTTGAAGCTGGATACGCTGTATGCAAGAAAAACATAATAGAGGAAAAAGCAACTTCATTATTTGATATTTCGGCATCACCATTCACAGTCAAACACAAATCCAAAATAGAATTGAATATTGATTCTGACCAACTTGAACCCGTACCAGAGAAAACTCTTAAGGTGAAATTAGGCGACGCAGTTCGCCTTGTCACTTTTTGAAGTTTCATTGACATTTTATTTTGTTTATGATAAGGTGAAGGAGACAGAAATGGCCGTTGTCGAGATGGCTAGAGAAACCCTTCCTTTATCAAAACTGATAGTGGAAGGGTTTTTTCTTTATGATTTTTAATAGTAACTTTATACCGGACAAGCCTTTCAAGACTTACGACGAACTGATCAAAGTCTTAGAAAGTCGAGGTATGCACGTAGATGACCACGATTTTGCCAAACTGATACTTCAAGAGTATACATACTATGAACTGATAAATGGACATAAAAACGTTTTATGTCTGCAACAGAATAGTTTGCTGGAGGAGCTTTATGATAAAGTAACATTTTCGGACTTGTATTCATTTAGTGTTTTTGAGCATCATCTACTCAATATTCTGTTTAAATATATCCTGCGTATTGAAACTGGGTTAAAATCTCGTATTTCGTACCGTGTATCCGAACAATATGGAGTAATAACTGATTTAGAAAACAAATTTTGTCCTAATCCAAACGATTATTTGTCTTTCAAGCATTATTCCAACTCTAATAATGCAAGAAAAAATACGCTTCGGGCTTTAAAAGAAGCTTGCTCCATTGATAGCTATAGTTGCTCTTCTGCAGCAAAACATTATATTCAATCAAAAAATCATATACCCCCTTGGATCCTTACAACCTCTTTATCCTTCGGGTTAACTATACGATGGTTTTCTATATTAAAAAGTAAGGATAAAAAGTACATATGCGATTCTTATTTAGAATCTAATAATTTGTGCGAACAAGAAAAAAAGGAATACATAAGAAAAGCATTAGAACTGTTAAAAGAATATCGAAACAATACTGCACACGGGAGAGCAATATTTACCGTAACAAATCTTCCGCAATTACCTAAAAATCAAATTTTGACACTTTCCCTTGGACAATTGGCTGAAAGTGAATATGATTCCAATCAGGGGCGATGTGATATATTTGCTGTAATATTAGCAATACACTCTCTTCTTAAGGATCCGTTTGCACGTATTAGATTTTTATCAGAACTTAATCTCATTTTAAAACCGTATATAGAAATGCGTTTTTCTGATAAAACTCTTTGTGAGTTATTGCATATACCAAATAATATTCTTGATAGACTTGCAGCATTACGTTCCAGTTGACCTTAAAAAAGCCACCGTGATACAGCACAGGAGCTTCTTGGTACACGCTTGCCAGAGGATTCCCAGCGTTTGCGTTGCGCAAAGCTTGCGTGGTGTTTCCTGCAGAGACGGGGAGGGCAACGCTGATCCAGAAAGACTTAAAGTCCTGGCCGCTCACCTTGGAGCGCAGATACAAGAGGCAGAGCTGGTACCAGCAGTAGGTTTTTCCCCGCAAGTGTGGGCTGGATCTGAGGACTTCAGATACACACTTGTGGGAAGAAGATGAAAAATTCAAGATGATTCAAGATGAATTCAAGATGTAATTCAAGATGAAACCGTTGATTTTACTGGGTTATTCAAGATCTACAAGATCTATATACCTATTATTTATATTTTAAAAAATAAATTATAGGGGGGTATTAAAATACTATAAAAATATATCTAATAGAGAAAAGGGGCGAGATCTTGAATTTTTTTTGAATCAAAGTGCCGCAAAGCCTTATAAATCAAGGGCTTGCGGCACATTCAAGATCTCAACCACATCTTGAATGGATCTTGTTGTTTTTTAGAGTTTTTGAGGTTATAAGAAGGGAGGATGGTTTGGTCAAAATCGTATCTTGATGAAGCAGATGTGATCGATTCAAAGTTTACTGCCAAACATGGGGAGGTGGTGTTTTACCACTGAACAGGAGAAGGTTTCAAAATTCCTGTACAGACGTTGCGTAGGGCACGCATTTTCAGCGTTTAAGTACTTATGGGTACATTTGTATACCCTAGACATACAAATGCAAAATTTGAACGTTAAACTTAAAGGAGAAAGAGAGAAATGAGATTACCAAATCAGTTTGGATCGGTTTACAAGTTATCCGGAAAGAGAAGAAATCCCTGGGCAGCAAGAAAAACCGTTGGATGGAAACAGATCCCGGAAAAAAGAAAATCCTATCCCATTTATCAATTCATTGGGTACTATCCCACCAGAGCCGAAGCCATCCAGGCTTTAAGTTCCTATAATGAAAATCCTTATGATCTACATTTTGATACCATTACTTTCCAGGAGGTTTATGAGAAATGGTCAGAAATTCACTATGAAACCCTCAAAAATCCAAACGGATATAAGGCAGCCTTTAATATATGTGTAACCATTCATCATCTGCGCTTTGCAGAAATCAAATTGGATCATCTGCAGCAGGTGGTGGATCAGTCCGGAAAAAATACCCCTACTCTGCGGAATTTAAAGAATCTTTGGTCCTTAATGTGGGATTATGCAGTAATTCATGAGATTGTCCCTCCAGACAAAAGGGAAATGATCCGCTATGTAGATATTCGCAAGGCTGGAAACCCAAATGCCTTTAACAGAAAGCCTTTTTCCAAAGCTGCTATTAAAAGTCTGTGGGCAGCCGAAAGCACAAATGAATATTTGTCAGTAGTATTAATTCTCATTTATACTGGTCTGCGGATCGGGGAACTTCTTGGACTGGAAAAGAAGGATATTCACTTGGACGAACGATGGTTTTACGTTAAAGAATCAAAAACTAGTGCTGGAATTAGAGAAGTTCCCATTGCTGAAAAAATTTTTCCATTTATGAAAAAATGGTTTCAAAAGAGCGGTGATTATCTGATCTGCACTCCAGACGGTCAAAGGTTCACCTATCGAAATTACTATGACTCCTATTGGACTCCCCTCATGAATGACTTGTCCCTGGAAAAATATACTCCTCATTGTACCAGGCATACCTGTATATCACTTTTAACAGAAGCCGGAGTAGATGAAAGAATCATTCAAAAAATAGTAGGTCATAAAGGTCAGGGCGTTACACAAGTTGTTTACACTCATGTAGACCTTCCTTTTAAGTTGGAAGCAATCAATAAGATTTAAGGAACGTTATGAATAGAACAAAATATAAAAATCAATTTAATGCAGACCACTATGAGAGAATCAATTTTTCGGTTCCAAAAGGAATGAAGCAGATTATTAAAGATCTTGCTGCAGATAAAGGGCTGTCCATGAATCAGTATTTTTTATTTCTGGTGAACAAAGACCAGGAAGGCCTCTTTGACAACATGCAACTGGCAGAAAAGTCCAGGGAAAAAATTTTAACGATTAAAGGAAATACTCATGATGGCTATGATGTGTATTTTAAAGATGGGAGAATCATTCACTGCAGAACAAAATTAGAGATCAGAAGATGTCTTGCACAAGACAACAAAAGTCTTGCACAAGATATATGATTTCTTGTTACTAGTTTGTTACTAGTTTGTTACTATTAGAGAAAAATTTCTGTAAACGCACATAAAGAAAAGCCCTGTAAATACAAGGAAAACCTTGAATTTACAGGGCTTAGGATTAACGCTTCGAGAACTGAGGTGCTCTGCGTGCGGCCTTTAAGCCATACTTCTTACGCTCCTTCATCCGGGCATCTCTGGTAAGATAACCGGCTCTCTTCAATACAGGTCTGTACTCTCCATCTGCTTCCAGCAGTGCTCTGGAGATACCATGGCGGATGGCACCGGCCTGTCCGGTGAAGCCGCCTCCATGAACATTTACCATTACATCGAACTTATTCAGATTCTCCGTGGCCTCCAGGGGCTGGCGAACCACCACCTTCAAGGTCTCCAATCCAAAATAATCGTCAATGTCTCTCTTATTGATTGTAATTTTGCCCGTTCCCGGGAAAAGATATACTCTAGCAACAGAACTTTTTCTTCTACCTGTTCCATAAAATTTATCGTTAGCCATTACCATTCTCCTTCTTAAAGATTATTAGCCCTTAAT
>CALISX010000237.1 GCA_938041725.1 uncultured Lachnoanaerobaculum sp. | reverse complement strand
CATTCCGTTCCCCCCAGCTTATTCAGCTTTGGAGATACCGCCTCACCGACGGCATACCTTTGGATCCGATCCAGTTTGCTTACCGGCACATAACAGCTGGCCCCTCCCTGGTACTCAATGCGTACATAGTCCTTGGTGATCCCGTCCCGCTCAATTTTTTCAATTCCCCGGTAGATGCCCAGTCCATGGTCTTCGTGAATTACATAATCCCCTGGAGAAAGTTCACTCAGAGCACTGACCCGGTCCCCGGTCTGCTCCCGCACTTTTTTTGTTCTTTTTTTCCGCTTTCCGAAAATATCCCCCTCTGAAATAACAATAAACTTTAAGGAAGGAAATTCAAAGCCCGTATGGAGATTTCCCTGAAACAAAAGAATCTGTCCTGGCAAAATCTCCGCCTCCTCTTTGCTGTCCGAAAAAAAGGCATTCAGACCATAGTCCTCCCGAAAGCTTTCCGCCAGACGCATGGCTCTGGTTTTGGAAGGACTCATCAAGGCGATGCGGTACTTCTGAGACTGATATTTTTGCAGATCCGCCGGCAGCTGTTCAAAGCTATTCTGATACTGTGCACTTTGCCTGGAATCCAAAGAAAAAAATTCCTTCACCCCCAGCTCCTTGATTCTTAGATCCAGGCTGCTCATAAACACTGTAGGAGCTTCCCTGAGATCCTCCAAAATCTCTCCGGCAGAAAAAATGTCCGGGATTTCCTCTGGCGAAAAATTTCCCGACTCCATTCTTCCCACTGCACTTAAACGATATTCCTCCTCCAGTTTTCTGGCCCGATCCATCACCAGGGAGGGCTCGTCCACAAAAATCAGACTTTTTTTTGAATCAAAATAACGCAAAAAAGAGCAGACGCCTCCCAGCTCTTTTTCTCTGGCAGGATAAATACGAATCTGCTCCAGATTTTCCACAGAACGCTGGCTCCCGGGATCAAAACTTCGCATGGAATCAATTTCCTCATCCCAAAGTTCGATCCGCACCGGCAGCTCCGCCGTCAGAGGAAAAATATCAATGATGCCTCCCCGAATAGAAAACTGCCCGGGACTTTCCACAGAAAAACTCCGTTCATAACCCAGATCCCCCAAACATTTCGTCAGCTCTGAAAGATCCAAAGTATCTGCAGCGTGGATGGTTAAGGAGGAGGCGTGAAAGTTTTTAAAATCCTCCAGCTTATCCATCAGGGCATCCACTGTGGCAACCACAATACCCCCCCTCTCCTCTCCCAAATGCTTCCACACCTGGATCCGGTTTGCTAAAATCAGATTGCCCCGGATATCTGCATTAAAAAAAAGCAAATCTCTGGCGGGATACAAATCCACCTGGGGGGAAAAGCAGCCTATACCCTCATACAGCCTGCCTGCATTGTTTTCATCATGGGTAATCACCAGCTTCCAGGGACGCTCCCCTCCCAAGCAAGTAATGAGGTAGGCCTTGGCCGCCTCGCTCATCCCTCCTGCCTGGAGGGGAAAAACCTTCTCTTTGATCTTTTCCTGTAAGGAAAGGTATTCCGCCAGTCCCTCCAAAGGATTTTTGAAAAAACTCATAATGTCCTGCTGGTCTTTCTCACATTGTAAAGATTCATGGCCTCCTCCTCTCTTCCCTGCACCAGCAGCTCCAGGGCTGCAATGGCATGATCGCAGGCCTCCTCCAGCTTTTCCCTCTCCTCTTTTTTTAAATGCCCCAGTACATGATCCGCCAGATCCATCCTGGGGGGCTTTTCCCCCACCCCCAGCTTGATCCTGGGAAAATCCTGGGTGCCCATATGGGCAATCAAAGACTTGATGCCATTGTGCCCCCCGGCGCTTCCCTTTAGACGGATCCGCAGCTGTCCCGGCTCCAAATTGATATCATCATAGAGCACAATCACATCCTCTGGAGGAATTTTAAAATAATCCATAAAAGCCCGCACTGATTCTCCGCTATTGTTCATATAGGTTTGGGGCTCCAGCAAAATCACCTTCACCCCCTGGATCCGGGCTTTGGTAAAAAACCCCTTGTATTTCCTGTCGGCAATCTCTGTTCCCAGCCCATGAGCCAGCTTTTCAATACAGAAAAAGCCCGCATTATGCCGGGTATTCACATACTCCCTTCCAGGATTTCCCAGCCCTGCAATTAATTTCATGGTTTCATTCTTTCTATAGAACAGCCCAAAAAGCTTTCCCAGTGTTTCCCTAAAAAGACAGCACACCAATCTCTCCCTTTACCAGGCCCTTGATTTCAATTTTCTCTGTATGTTCAGGATACATTCTGGTACTCATCACCTTTTCCCCTCCATTGATAAAAATCTCCACCGAGGAGGCATCTGTTACAATCTCTATTGTTTCCAGCTCCCGGCACTTGCAGTACCGCTCTGTCCTGCCATATCCCCCCTGCAAAAAGCCAAGAACCACCTCTCCCTTTGCCTTTTCATAGGTAATCTGCACCGTATCAAAAATCCTTACCTGCAGATTCTCCTCCAGAGGCCTGCATACCATGTCCAAAGTCTTCTCCTCCACCTGGATGCTTTGCAGTCCGGTATCCTCTCCCAAAGGAATCCGGGATGTAATCCGGGAAGCAATCTCCCCTGCCGGCTTCATGATCAGGCGGCCCTTTTGAAAATCCAGCTCCCGAAAACAGCTCATGCAATGCTGCCAGCCTAAAGCAGCTGTAGGATTTTTATAGTCTGCATCCGGCATTCCCATCCATCCCAGAAGCAGTCTCCTTTCTCCCTGAAGAAAGGTTTGGGGAGCATAAAAATCAAAGCCAAAATCCGCCTCAATATATTCGGTTAAATAACCATCCTTTCGAAAATCCCCCTGCATCAGAAAATACCCGCAGGAATATACATTCTGGAACTCATATTTGGAGGAGGGCAGTCCCTGGGGACAGGCCATTAATATCCACTGTCCGTTGATTTCAAAAAGATCCGGGCACTCCCACATGTAGCCGAAATTGGCCAGGGTCTCAAAGGTGCGGATATGGGTCCAATGCTCCAAATCCTCTGATGCATAGAGCAGCACCTGTCCCCTGTCCTCTTTGGTTCTGGCTCCCAACACCATGTAATACTTTCCCTCATAAGCAAAAACCTTGGGATCCCTCACATGACAGGAAAGACCCTCAGGATAGTCCTTATTATAGAGAAGCACCTCTTCCGATGCCACCCTTTCCCCGTCGGGGCTGACCACATGCACTGTATTGTGCTGCCGGCCAGTATAAATATAATCATGGTCCCCCGGCTCCTTTACATTTCCTGTATAAAAGAGATGCAGTTTTTCTCCCTGCACCAAAGCAGATCCGGAGTACACTCCGTCCTTGTTATATTCCTTATCCGGAGATAAAAAAATCGGGGCCTCCTGCCAGTGGATCAGATCCCTGCTTTTAAAATGTCCCCAATACTTGTTGCCTCCCTGGGGCTCTTTGGAATACTGATAAAATACATGATATTCCCCTTTAAAAAAACAAAGTCCATTGGGATCGTTCATCCAGCCCTGATTCGGTTCCAAATGCCATCTTTGCCGCCACTGATTCTCCATCTTCCCCACTGTCCGGTGTCAGCCTGAAGGTTGCTGTATACCGGATCTCTCCTTTCTCCCTGCTGTACTTTCATAATCCCCCATACCGGGGGCCGCACCACCATAAAGATAAGTCCACGCACCGCCCGATGCCAGAAGATCCGCTCATGCGAGCATGGCGGCTATTCTGGCGCCGGTCGGGGACTTATACAGTAGATCATATCAATTTTACTCTGGAGCCGCAAGACCTTTGCCCCGGGCTTTTCCTGGAAGGACTGGAAGCTGTACGACAATGGAAGCGTTTTAAGTGAATTGCTAAATTCTTAAGATTTTGGTATAATCAGTGCGTTACCTTTGGAACGGGAAACGTTTCATCAATGTATTTTTTCGGAGGAAAAAAACGTGCTCAAAACAGTATTGATCGTGATCCTTGTCCTCTTGGTGATTGCTGCAATCGCCTTGGTGGCATTGTATTTTATAGGTCGAAACCTGGAAAGCAGGCAGGTAGAATCCAAAGCAGCCATGGAAGCCGCTAAACAAACCGTGTCCATGCTGGTCATTGATAAGAAGAAGCTGAAAATCAAGGATTCGGGACTGCCCAAGGTGGTTTACGAGAAAACCCCATGGTATCTCAGATGGTCCAAGGTTCCCATTGTAAAAGCCAAGGTGGGGCCCAAAATCATGACCCTTATGGCAGATGAAAAGGCCTTTCAGCAGATTCCGGTAAAGGCCGAGGTGAAGGTGGTGGTAAGCGGTATCTACATCGCAGAGGTAAAAAGCGCCAGAGGAGGAGCCTTGATTAAGACCCCGGAAAAGAAGGGATTCCTTTCCCGATTTTTACGCCGCAAGGCCTGATCTATCCTAGGGAGAAGGGATACGCTTTCTCTCCTGCTAAAAAAGGAAAAGGACATGGGATCGAAGTCCCATGTCCTTTTCCTTTTTTAATCCATCACCTTGTCCGTAATTTACATCATTCCCATTCCGCCGCCTGCAGGCATGGGAGGAGTATCCTCCTTAATGTTAGCCACTACAGACTCGGTGGTCAACAAAGTGGCTGCCACAGAATTGGCGTTTTGCAAAGCAGAGCGGGTAACCTTGGCGGGATCCAGAATTCCGGCCTCCACCATGTCCACATACTCCTCCTTATAGGCGTCAAATCCCATTCCCTTAGCGCTTTCCTTTACCTTGTTCACAATCACGCTTCCCTCAAGGCCTGCATTCTCTGCAATCCGGTACAAAGGAGCCTCCAGAGCCTTTAAGATAATCTGGGCGCCGGTTCTCTCATCTCCATCCAAACTGTCCAGAAGCTTTGCCACTTCCTTGCTTGCATGGATATAAGCAGAGCCGCCTCCGGCAATTACGCCTTCCTCCACTGCTGCTCTGGTGGCGTTTAAGGCATCCTCCATCCGCAGCTTGGCTTCCTTCATCTCCGTTTCTGTAGCAGCACCCACACGGATCACAGCCACACCGCCGGAAAGCTTTGCCAGTCTCTCCTGGAGCTTTTCCTTATCAAAATCAGAGGTGGTTTCAGCAAGCTGTGCCTTAATCTGGGCCACTCTGGCATCAATATCGGATTTTGCTCCCATACCGTCTACAATAATGGTATTTTCCTTTTGTACCTTTACGCTCTTGGCTCTTCCCAGCTGGGCCATGGTGGCATCCTTTAAGTCAAGTCCCACCTCCTCGCTGATGACAGTACCGCCGGTTAATACGGCAATATCCCTGAGCATATCCTTCCTTCTGTCTCCATAGCCCGGAGCCTTAACAGCCACCACATTGAAGGTTCCTCTTAATTTATTTACAATCAAGGTGGTAAGCGCCTCGCCCTCCACGTCCTCGGCAATGATCAAGAGCTTCTGTCCGCTCTTTACAATCTCCTCCAAAAGAGGCAGGATCTCCTGAATATTGGAAACCTTCTTATCTGTGATCAGAATCAGAGGATCATCCAGATTGGCCTCCATCTTCTCCATATCGGTACACATATAGGCGGATACATAGCCTCTGTCAAACTGCATACCCTCCACCAGATCCAGCTCTGTCTTCATGGTCTTGGACTCCTCAATGGTGATAACCCCTTCATTGGTTACCTTCTCCATGGCATCCGCCACCAAAGCTCCCACCTCGTCATCGCTGGCAGAAATGGCAGCCACTCTGGTGATCTGCTCCTTGCCCTTGATGGGCTCGCTCATTTTTGCAATGGCCTCCACAGCAATGGCAGTGGCCTTCTTCATACCCTTCCTTAAAACAATGGGATTGGCCCCTGCTGCAATATTTTTCATGCCTTCATTGATCATGGCCTGGGCCAGCACGGTGGCGGTGGTGGTACCGTCTCCTGCCACATCATTGGTCTTGGTGGCCACTTCCTTTACCAGCTGGGCACCCATATTTTCAAAGGCATCCTCTAATTCGATTTCCTTTGCAATGGTCACACCGTCATTGGTAATCAGAGGGGCCCCGAAGGACTTATCCAAAACCACATTTCTTCCCTTGGGTCCCAAAGTCACCCGCACCGTATCTGCTAACTGATTTACACCGGCCTCCAGGGCCTTTCTGGCCTCAACGCCGTATTTTAATTCCTTTGCCATAAACTAACCTCCTGTACATCCGCCCGAAGCGGATCTAATAATCTTTTCCAGGGAAGCAAAACCTCTGCTCCCTTCCTCTGCCATAACAGAGGACTCCACTTTTATGCCTCAATCACAGCCAGAATGTCATTCTGCTTTACTACAATATACTCTTCCTTGTCAAGCTCCACTTCCGTGCCGGCATATTTGGAATAAATCACCTTATCCCCTACCTTTACCTGCATCTTAATCTCTTTGCCGTCCACTACGCCGCCGGGGCCCACAGCCACCACCTCAGCCTGGGAGGGCTTTTCCTTTGCCTGTCCCGGCAGTACAATGCCGGATGCGGTGGTTTCTTCTGCCACCAGCTGCTTTAAAACCACTCTATCGAATAAAGGTACTAACTTCATACATCTTCCTCCTGCTATTGCTTGAAATTAGACTCGGTGGGAATTTGCATCCCACTTACGCACAAATAGTGTTATATCATTTCTTATTAGCAGTGTCAAGTATTGAGTGCTAATATTCTGAAAAGAATCAAAACAATCCTTTTTATCCCCGAACTTTCTTTGCCGCCTCCTTCAGAGAAAGTCCGTTTTTCAAAGCCAAAGCTGCCAGATCCTCATATTCATACTTTTCCTGCACCACGCCATAGCCCTTGGAAACCTTTACCTGCAGCTTTCCCAAAGCCGTTTCCCGTGTAATGATTTCCCGGTCCAGCACATATCTTCTATGGGCGGTTTCCCGAATCCCGATGGTGGAAGTATGCTTAAAGAAGGCCTGCAGGATGCCTTCCCGATCCTTTGGAAGACACAACACGCAAAGCATACATCCCGGTCTGCTTTTTTTCATCCCCACAGGAATGGTGTACACCTCCCTGGCTCCGGCTTCAAATAACCGGTCCATGGCAAAGGCGATGCTCTCCGGTGTCATATCATCCAGATTGGCGCTCAGCTCTATCACTTCCTCCTCTTGGCTCCCCACGGTCCTCCCCAGCATGGCCCGCAGGCAGTTGGCGGCGGCAAAATCCTTGGTTCCCATACCATAGCCGATTTTTTCCGCCTGCATGGGAGGCAGCTCTCTAAACTCTGATACAAAATGCTTCAGGAGGGCAGCTCCCGTGGGGGTACAAAGCTCCCCGGCAATATTGCCTCCATACATGGGAATCCCCTGTAGCAAATGGGCCGTGGCAGGAGCCGGCACCGGTAAAATCCCATGGGCACAGCGGACCTGCCCGGTGCCTACGCAAACCGGGGTGGAAACCACCTTCTCCACCCCCAGCATATCCATCAAAAGGCATACTGCCGTTACATCTGCCACCGCATCCAGATCCCCCACCTCATGGAAATGAATCTGATCCACTGCCATACCATGGACATGCCCCTC
>CALISX010000236.1 GCA_938041725.1 uncultured Lachnoanaerobaculum sp. | reverse complement strand
CCCAGGACAGCCATAAAAAAAAGCCCCAGGCCGGTTCTCCTGTGAACCCGAAAGGCAAAAAATGCCATGGTCCAAAAAAACAAAATGGATATCAGAGGATAGATAAAATACCGTATCAGCAATTTTCTTGCTTTATCTTTTTTTCCCATCAGGAATCTCCTCTATCATAAATGTAAATCTTTATCATCCGCTGTAGCCTGTTTATGAACTTCTGTCTGATTTCAGACTGCCAACAGGACATCCCCTGTCAGTACCGGTTCAAAATTTTCGGATTTCTTAATTATATCATATCCTTTTTGTTCTGCCAAATCACAAAAGCCTCCTTCCTGGGACGCAAGAAAGAGGCTATATATAAACCCCCAGGCCGGGGGCCGGCAACATCATAGATATAAGTCTGCACAGCACTTCGCTGCCGGAATTCAGGAACGTACTGTATCCACCCTTCGACTGACATGGTCTGCTTTGATAATGGGGCTGAGCTTTTTATATAAAGCCACTGTCACACCGGATATCAAAAAGCCCTTGATCAAGTTCAAAGGAGCCACCACCATCAGTACAAAGGTGGTAAGGGAGTGGATGGCGGGGTTGATGGCCTGTCCCATACCCACAATGGTAGCCAGATCCATGCCATACATCTGGGCAAATTTGGGAAGCAGATACACTCCGTTAAACACAGAACCAAACACCGTCATGGTAAGGGTGCCTAAAACACAGCCCACTACGGCTCCCCTTCTGGATTTGTGGAAAAGATAGAGGCTGCTGGCAGGCAAAACCAAAGATACACCCACACAGAAGTTGGCCAGTTCTCCCACAAAGGCGGTGCTGGTGGACTTGATAAACAGCTTTAAAACAATTTTCAAAAACTCTGTCAAAACACCTGCCACCGGACCAAAGGCAAAGGTTACCACCAAAACCGGCAGCTCTGAAAGATCCAGCTTGTAGAAGGAAGGTGCAAAGGGAAGGGGTACCTCAAAAAGCATTAAAACAGCACTGATGGCCGAAAAGAGACCTACAATGGCAATCTTTTTAGTGGTAAGCACCGAACCAGCATACCCCTCTCTTTTGTTGGAAAGCTTCTCCAAACCAAAGGCAGCCAGAAAAACCAAAACTACAATGCCAAAAAACTCAACCAGAAACAGCAGGTTTTCCAAAACAATTTTTAACATAGGATCCTCACTTTTTTAAAATATTTTTAGCCAATAACGTAAAAAAGTTTCGGAGGTGGCATTTTTCCAAAAAAATGCTCCAAGGAGATCCTTGGAGCACACAAAGAAAAAATACTATCTTCTCACATCCAGACTATACTGTCGGTTCCGGAATCACACCGGATCGGCTGCCAAAGCAGTTCGCAGACTATACTGCCGGTGGGGACTTGCACCCCGCCCCGAAGAACTTGATAGATTCATACTAGAGTATTTTCCCAAAATTGTCAATAGGGAACGAAGAACTTTACAGCCTTTACCACAAGAAGCCCAAAGGCTACATGGTTTTCACCGGCATGCCATTGACCTCCACATCATCATCAATTTCAATCACCAGGCATTTCCTTCCCTCCACCATCTTGGTTTTTAAATGGGAAATATGCTCGCTGTCCGCCTTCACTGTAATACCCGGAGCCTTCACCTCAAAACGTTTGGGGTCCACAATATTTTCCGCCAGTACCAAAATCTCTGTATCCTGGCTTCTTTCATAAGCCTCCACCCCTTCATCCGACACGCCACTTTTGGCAATCAGCCGCAGCATATCGGGTTTTGAAAGGATCAAGGGTGTGTCATTGGCAGCCTGGTGGTCCTCTATAAGCCGGGACACATGTTCACTAAAGGAGGAAAGCACCTCCACATTCAGCTCCTCCCGCAGCACATCCTGCAAAATAGCCTGCATGGTTTCCCTTTGTTCTCCTGCAGCCATAGGGGCCTCGATTCCAAAGATTTCCTCCATGAATTCTGCCTTTAGCTCCTCGCTTTTTTTCGAAAAGTATAAAAAAGAATGAATATCCGTGGTTCGATCGTTAAATGCCGGGAATAAAAAACCGTTCATGGGGGCTCCCACCACCCAGTCCCGCTCCCGATTGGAAATTATCCCCTGGCTGGCCTTATAGCTTAAGGCCGCCTTGGAAAGGCTGACAGGGCAGATGCTGACCAAAATCCCATGGTATACCTCCTGGGAGGCATCTTCCATCACCATACGGTCCTTGGCTTTCCCGGGAATATCATACATAAGATCCGCTGCAATGATGTAATAATTTTCCGGATACTGGAAGCTGTCAATAATCCTTCTAAAAAAATCCTGGAGAACCACCGCATCCTTTAGTCTGCTCTCCCGCAGGGCTAAAAGCTTTTCATGGGCTGTACCCTCCCCCTCTGCAAGCAGGGGAAATTCCAGGGAAAGAAGGGACTTTCCCAATGTCCCGGAAAGGGTCTTTCGAAATATCTCCTGGTATTTAAAAGAGTCCTCCTCCGGCAGGGCATAAAAGGAATCCTGGGTTAAAACCTTAATATTCTTCTCCCCGTCCACATAGCAGCCTGCAAAGGCCGTGATTACATTGCTGTCCTTTTGAAACTGTTTTTTGATCTCATTGATCTCCCCTCGAATCATCTGACTCCTCTCTTTTTAATGTATCCAAATACAGCCTTTCTTTTGGAGTAAGAACTGCCTGCTCCAAAAGCTCCGGCCGTCTTTCCAGGGTTCGCCTGATAGACTGGCACCTCCGCCATTCTGAAATATTCTTATGGTGGCCGGAAAGCAGCACCTGGGGCACCTCCAGTCCCCGGAAGCTGCCGGGTCTGGTGTACTGGGGATATTCTAAAAGATGATCTTCAAAGGATTCAAAATCTCCGCTTTCCTCATTGCTTAAAACCCCGGGCACCATACGGGAAATGGCATCCATCATAACCAGGGCCGGAAGTTCCCCCCCCGTCAGCACATAATCTCCTATGGACATGGGCTGCGCCCCCAGCAGCTCCAGGGCCCGCTCATCCACCCCCTCATAATGTCCGCATAAAAACACCAGGTTCTCCTCCAGCGCCAGCTCCTTGGCCTTGTTTTGGGTAAACACCTCCCCCTGGGGGGTTAGATAAATCAGCCGGGGGACCATGGACAGTTCCCGGCAGATGGCCTCATAGGCCAGGCAAAGGGGTTCTGCCTGCATCACCATCCCCGCTCCCCCTCCATAGGGATAATCATCCACCCTTTTATGCTTGTCCAGGCTAAAATCCCGGATATTCACTGCCCTGGCCTCAATCAAAGCCTGCTCCCTGGCCCGGCCTATAATACTGGTGTTCATTACCATCTCAATCATTTCCGGAAACAGGGTTAAACAAAAAAACTTCATGGCTACAGCTCCAGCAGCCCATCCAGAAGATGCACCAAAATGGTTCCCTCCTCTAAATTTACATCTAAAACACATTCCTTAATGAAGGGAATATAAATGTTTTTTTGAGACATCTGCACCTTTAGCACATGGTTGGCCCCTGTGGGGAACACCTCTATGACCTGCCCCAGAACTTCCCCCGTCTCGGTCACCACAGTAAGATCCACCAAATCTCCAATATAGTTTTCCCCCTCCTTTAAGGGAGTGGCATGGGCCCGGTCCACAAAGAGATCCGTTTGGCGCAGGCTGCGCACTGCCTCCGGGGTATCAATCCCCGCAAATTTTATAATGGCCATGTTTTTAGAAAACCGTACCCCCTCAAGGGTCAGGCTTTCCTCCCCCCTTGGGGTATTAATATACAAGGTTTTTAATGTTCGAAGGCGGTCCGGATCCTGGGTGGTGGGATATACCTTGGCCTCGCCTTTGATTCCATGGGGGGCAGTAATCACCCCCACTCTAAATCTATCAATCATACACTTTCCTAAAAAAAGCTGCCCGCAGGCAGCCTACTGTATAAGTCCCCGGACGGAAGGCAGAATGGCCGCCCTGCTCGCATGAGCGGCTGTTCTGACATGGGGTTTACTTTATTTCCAATATAACCTTTTGGTCAGCCCGGATGGATGCCGCTTTTACGATGGAACGAATGGCCTTTGCAATCTTTCCGGATTTTCCGATGACCTTTCCCATGTCCTCCGGGGCCACCTGCAAATATAATGTGGTGACATCCCCTTCTACAACTTCATTCACCTCTACCCGTTCCGGATCATCCACCAAAGCTTTGGCAATAACCTCCACAACTTCTTTCATAAGCCGCCTCGAATTTTATACAAGTCCGGCGTTCTTTAAAAGCTTGGCCACCCTGTCCGTGGGCTGAGCCCCGTTGGAGAGCCACTTCCTGGCAGCCTCCTCATTGAATTTGATAACGCTGGGCTCCAGATTGGGATCGTAATAGCCCACCTCTTCAATAAACCGTCCGTCTCTGGGGGAGCGGGAATCCGCTACCACAATACGGTAAAAGGGAGCCTTCTTTTGTCCCATTCTCTTTAATCTCATCTTTACTGCCATTGTTTTTTCCTCCTGAAATTCTTTCGGGCCATGCCCTCCTTTAGAACCGCTCTATAAGCAGCTCCGTATATATTAACCCCGGTTGGAAACCTAAGGATTAAAAACCTGGTTTTCCTCCAAACAGTCCCGACAGGGGGCTTTTCCCCCGTCCCTTCATCATGCCCGGGAACTGTTTCATCATTTTTTTCATCTGATCAAACTGCTTGACAATGCGGTTTACCTCGGAAATATCCACCCCCGCTCCCCTGGCAATGCGGTTTTTCCGGGAGGGATTTAAAATGGAAGGATTGCTCCTTTCCTCCTGGGACATGCTTTGGATCATGGCCCGCACCCGAACCATCTGCCGCTCATCCACCTGGGGCAGGGCGGCCTTTCCCCCCAGACCCGGGATCATGCTCATAAGACTGCCAATCCCCCCCAGCTTTTCCACCTGGGAAAGCTGATCCAAAAAATCATTAAAATCAAATTCTGCCTTGGAGATTTTCTGGGAAAGGGCTCTGGCCTTTTCCTGATCCATACTTTGCTCTGCCTTTTCAATCAAGGAGAGAATGTCCCCCATACCCAGGATACGGCTGGCCATACGGTCGGGATAAAATAAATCCAGATCAGATAGCTTCTCTCCCATACCTGTATATAGAATAGGCTTTCCTGTTACCGCCTTAATGGAAAGAGCGGCGCCGCCTCTGGTATCTCCATCCAGCTTGGTTAGAATAATCCCGGTAATGTCCAGCCTTTCATTAAAGGTCCCTGCCACATTCACCGCATCCTGTCCTGTCATGGCATCCACCACCAGCACAATGCTGTCAGGAACCAAAGCCTCCTTGATATCAGAAAGCTCCTGCATCATCTCCTCATCTATATGCAGCCGTCCCGCGGTGTCGATGAGCAGCACATTTTGGTGGTTTTCCTGTGCCTGCACCAAAGCTTCTTTGGCAATCTCCACAGGTCTTTTCCCCTGGGGCGCATACACCGGCACCCCCACCTTTTCTCCATTGACCCGGAGCTGTTCCATGGCAGCAGGACGATACACATCGCACCCTGCCAGCAAGGGAGCATATCCCTTTGACTTTAATTTTCCCGCCAGCTTGGCGGCAGTGGTGGTTTTTCCGGCACCCTGGAGACCTGCCATCATAATCACAGTAATCTCAGAGGAGGGCTTCATGGTAAGCTCCGTAACCTCCGACCCCATGAGCTTTACCATCTCCTCATTGACAATTTTAATTACCTGCTGCCCCGGGGTAAGAGAATTCAAAACATCGCTGCCCACTGCCTGCTTTTCAATTTCCTTAATGAAGTCCTTTACCACCTTAAAACTTACATCCGCCTCCAAAAGGGCCATGCGCACTTCTTTCAGGGCAGCCTTTACATCCTCGGGAGAAAGCCTTCCCTTTCCCCGAAGCTTTTTAAATATATTTTGCAGTTTTTCCGATAAGCTTTCAAATGCCATTCCATTCTCCTATAATTCCAGTATTTCCCCGGCAATTTCCTCGATCCGGGCCACCAGATTATCCTCCCCTGTTTCCCGATATTTCCGGGACAGGCCTTGAATTTGCAAAATCAATTCCTTTGTTTTTCGAAACTTTTGAATCAGTCCCAGCTTTTCCTCATACTCCTGCAAGCTCCTGTCGCAGCGCTTAATCAAATCGCTGACCCCCTGGCGGGTGATCCCTTCGCTGGCAGCAATTTCGCTGATGGAAAAATCATCAAACACCGCCTCCTGGTAAATTCTTTGCTGATGGGGCGTTAAAAGCTGACCATAAAAGTCAAAAAGTAATCCCTGATTAATAAATTTCTCCATTCCCTTCATAGCCGCTTAACTATACAATAAGAAAAAAGCCCTGTCAAGTTTTTTCACTTGACAGGGCCAAAGCAAATGCTGCTACTTAGTATTGTCCTCCAACACCTCGGTAATAAAGCTTCCATCCTCGGCAATGGCGTAGACCCGCTCCGTAACTCCATCTCTCGTAAATTCGGCCCCGTAATACACATCCTCATCCTCCGCATCGCCATCACGTTCCATCTCTTCAATGTCGTCCGCTGTTTCCGCTTTATCATCATAAATAACCTGAATCATTTGACCATCAGCAGTCTTGAAAAAAGTCTCTGTTTCCTGGGCTTCGGAACGCAATTTAGGAACCAAGAAAGCAAGCATCAGCAATGAGAAAACAATTGCCGCAATACCAAATATACCAATGCCGCTACCAATACCAAACATACTTTTTTTATTGTTTACCACAACATCTTCCTCCTTTCACGCCGATTAGCTTAAATGATTTCTAAGGTCTATATGAGACAGTACTGTTTCTCTGATACCATCACTTTAACACAGGAAATGATTTTTTACCATTACCCTTCCTTCACGGTTTTCTTAAAATCTCCTGCAAGGAGGGTTTTTCCTTCCTTCTGGTGATTTCCAAAATCCCCAGCCTGGTAATATCCAAAGCCACGGCCTGTACCCTGTCTTTTGAAAGCGCCTCCCTGGCCAGGGCTAAAATCTCCTGCCGATGCCCTGGCTCCTTCATATCAATCAGATCCACCAAAATGATGCCGGAAAGGTTTCGCAGCCGCATCTGCCGGGCGGTTTCCTGCACTGCCTCTTTGTTGGTTTCAAAAAACAGGGTTTCCCGATCCTTTTTTGCCAGATTTTTCCCAGTGTTTACATCCACCACGGTAAAGGCCTCCGTGGCCTCAATCACCAGGTACCCCCCGGATTTTAGCCAAACCCTTTTTTGCAAAGCTTCGGTAAACAGGGTTTCCAAAGAATAAAGCTTATACAAAGGCAAAAATTCATCCTGATAAAGCCGCAGAGAAAAGGGAAGCTCCCCCAAAGCCTCCTTCTTGGAAAGAATCCGGCGGTAAAGCTCCGGATCCTCTGTCACCACTTCCCTGACTCCACCGGGCGCAAATTGGCAAATCAGAGAGAGAAAATCCGTCTTTGGGGCATACAAAGGAGCCGGAGCCTGGCGGTAAGCCTTTTCTTTTAAAAGCCTCTCCCTTTCTGCCTGGGGCAGCTTTAAAACCGAGGAGGCCACAGCCAGCTTGGTTTTTAAAGGGGCCTTTGTGATTTGCAGCAGTATCTCATCCCCCTCCTTTGCCCTGTCATGGGCTCTGTCATCTCCAAACAGGGGAAGTGGATTGTCCAGAGAAAAATATACCATCTCCCTTTCTCCATTATGAAGCACTTCTACAAAGGCTGCCTGGATATTTTTGTTGATGTTTTTCACCCGGCCCAGATGGACAGAACCTAAAAAAGCATCCTCTTCCACATACTCTATAAATTCCGGCCGGTTTCCCTATCCAATGTCAAACCTCCGGTTTTGAACGGAGGTGAGCAAAAGCTTAGGTAATTTCCCATCCATAGGCATCCAGTGTTTTTCCTTCCTCTGTATACAGATCCGTCCGGTACAGGGTATATCCGGCATCTATGGCTTCCTTCAGGCCCTCTTCCTTTAACAGCTCCAAAACCCAGACAGGCTTCACATTATTGATGCTTCCCTGGGAAATATGCATAAAGATCCCCCGGTTCCTTTCCTCCAGCTGATAGAGAAAGGGACGGATGTCCATGGTTTTTTCCTCCAAAACCATCTCGGTTCTTCCATGTCTTTTGGTCTTTTTTTTCTGTTTTTTGGTAATGGGCAGTGTATTTTTTTCCAGAAGCTTTGCAATGGCTCTTTGTATCTTTTCTCCAGGCACCGGATGGAGAAAGTCCACAAAAAAATCCGCCTGGGCCATCACCGACATGGCCGGCTTACTGTCCGGGGGAATTTCCAAAAAGGAAAGAATGTGCATCCCCGGACACATCACAGCATTTAATCTCTCACAGGCTTCTTTTGAGGAAATCCCTGCATTTTCCTCCAGCTCAATGTCCATATACTCCCCCAGTCCCGACATCCCAAGACTCAAGGGAGCGCTAAAGGACATGATCTGATGGGGGGAAAAGCCCTCGCTGTAGCGGATGGGGATCTCAGCCCTTCGCATGGCCTTTTGAAAATACCGCATCAGATCCAAATGGCCCACAAAGCGCATGACACCGGTTTTTTCAAATTTCACTCTGACCTTCAAAGCATACCCCTCCCTTGAATTTTTTGGCTCCGCAGCCAAGGCAGGCCTCCCTGCAGTTGGGAGAAACCTGCTCTGCATGCGCTCTCTTCCACTCCCGGATCAAAAAAGACTTGTTCACCCCGCAGTCAATAAAATCCCAGGGGAACAGCTCCTCTAAATCCCGTTCCCGAAGGGTATAAAATTCCGGATCGATCCCTGTTTCCGCAAAGGCCTGCTGCCAGATTTCGTCCTTGAAACAATCCGACCAGGCATCATACATGGCCCCCAGCTCATAGGCTTTTAGAATCACCTTTGCGATTTTCCGGTCTCCCCTGGCCATTACCCCTTCCAACAGCGTCACCTGGGCATCATGGTACTGGTACTTCATGCTTTTTTGGTTCAGCTGCTCCTTCATGGTATCCTTCACCATTT
>CALISX010000235.1 GCA_938041725.1 uncultured Lachnoanaerobaculum sp. | reverse complement strand
GCAGGCTAAAAAAGCATTTTCATAATAAGGGAGAAAAATTAATAAAAATCATAAAGGATGCCGGGAATTTGCCGGTGTTGGATATAAGCGGAGGTGAGAGCGGAACACATATTCTTTTAAAAATGGATACACAAATGAGTGATTTTGAAATGAAAAAAGCTGCAATGGCTCAGGGTATTAATATTGCCTGTTTAAGCGATTTTTGCAGCGAGGTACTTCCGGAATTTGAGCATACATTGGTGATAAATTATCTGAATTTAAATGAAGATAAACTTAGGCAGACTATAAAGCGTTTGGGAAAAATATTTGCCTGAAATTATCTGTTTGGATACCGATTGCTGGTATCCTTTTTTTATTTATATCTGGGTATTTTAATGAATCCAATATGGTGATAATATGACTTTGCTTAAAGATAATGTGGATTTGATAGTTGAAAATACCAAAGAAATATTATAAAAATTTAGAAAGTATATAAAATATGTTATTAACATATAGGTATAAATAAAATATTTTGTCGAAAGGAGACAATATGGAGAAGGTAAAATTACAGGACAGATATCAACTCTTTATAGGAGGTAAGTGGGTGGATGCTTCAGATAAGGAAACTTTTAAAGTATATAATCCGGCTGACGCAAGCCTGCTTTCAGAATGTGCACAGGCCACAAAGGAGGATGTGGATGCAGCTGTAGAGTCTGCTTGGAAAGCATTTGAAAGCTGGAAAAAAACAACCCCTGCACAAAGAGCCGTGATCTTAAATAAGATTGCGGATGTGATAGATGAGAACAAGGAGTTTCTTGCATTGGTGGAGTCTATGGACAATGGTAAGCCGATCAGAGAAACATTGGCAGTGGATGTACCATTGGCAGCGGAGCATTTCAGATACTTTGCAGGCTGTATTTTAGCAGAGGAAGGAAGTGCAAATGTGCTTGGTACAGATACCCTAAGTATTGTTCTCAGAGAGCCTATAGGAGTAGTCGGACAGATAGTTCCCTGGAATTTCCCCTTCCTTATGGCGGCATGGAAACTGGCACCGGTACTTGCAAGCGGATGCTGTACAGTGTTAAAGTCATCCAGTTCCACTCCGCTTAGTGTATTGGAACTTGCAAAGAACAGAATCACATGGCTGTTGGTACTTATGATAAGTTCAATGCTTACAGGAGGTATACTTACCAGGTATGAGGACGCATTTGCAGTTTTACCGCTCTTGGTGTCATTTGTTCCTATTTTGACTGATACAGGAGGAAATGCAGGTTCACAATCATATCTATTAAACATATCCGCAATCTCTTCCTTGTCCTCTGTGGTCACCGCTTTGATCACATTGGTGTCCATAATATCTTCGATTTTGGCATCATAGGGATTCATCAGCAAATCCTTAACGGTAACAACTCCCTCCAAATGCCTTTTGCTGTCCATAACATAGCAGGTATAAATGGTCTCCTTGTCAATACCATGCTTTCTGATATAGGCAAAGGCCTCCTCCACTGTCATGGTCTTTCGAAGGCCGATGAACTCTGCCGTCATAATGCTTCCTGCAGAGTTTTCCGGATAATTTAAAAATTCATTGATCTGAAGACGGGTACTGGGGGATGCGTTTTGCAGCACCCTTTTCACCACTGTGGCCGGCATCTCCTCCAGCATATCCACCGCATCATCCACATACAGCTCCTCAATGATATAAGCCAGCTCCTTGTCGGTAATGCCGTCAATGATAATTTTTTGGGTATCCACATCCAGGCAGGCAAAAACATCGCTGGCCAGCTCCTTGGGAAGCATACGGAATACAATGATCTTTTTGTCCGTCTGCACCTCCTCTATGAATTCCGCCACATCCACTTCATTCATATCACAAAGCTCTGTTTTTAAATGACGAAATTTCTTTTCAGATACAAGCCTGAGCAGTTCTTCATTTTTATTTTCTTCCATAGCCCCTGCCTTTCCAAGGTATTACCTTGACTTTTATTATTTAAGATCGGAAGGCCGCATGGAAAGATCCACCCGTCCCTTAATGGGATCTACCTTCACCACCTTCACCGTCACCTCATCTCCGATGGAGAGCACATCCTCCACCTTGTTTACCCGGCTGTCCTTCAGCTTGGAAATATGGATCATGCCGTCCTTGCCTGGCGCCAGCTCCACAAAGGCTCCAAACTCCAGCATACGCACCACCTTGCCTCGCATCAGCATACCCGGCATAATTTCCGTGGTAATGTTTTTAATGGTTTCAAGGGCCTTGGCAATCATTTCCTTATCCGTGCCGGCTACGCTTACCATACCATCGTCGTTAATATCAATCTTCACTCCGGTATCTTCAATGATTTTGTTGATGGTCTTGCCCTGCTTGCCCACCACATCTCCGATCTTGGCAGGATCAATGGTAATCTGCTCAATCTTGGGGGCGTATTCATTGACCTCTGGTCTGGGAGCTGAAATACAGGGTTCCATACAGGTGGCCATAATATAGTCTCTGGCCTCATGGCATCTGGCAATGGCTCCCTCCACAATTTCCCTGGTCAGACCGTGGATTTTGATATCCATTTGAATGGCAGTAATCCCCTCTTTGGTTCCTGTAACCTTAAAGTCCATATCCCCAAAGAAATCCTCCAGTCCCTGGATATCTGTCAGCAAAACATAGTCCCCGTCCTCTTCTCCCGTTACCAGACCGCAGGAAATTCCTGCCACCATTTTCTTAATGGGAACGCCGGCTGCCATAAGAGCCATACAGGAGGCACAGGTGGAAGCCATGGAGGTGGAACCATTGGATTCAAAGGTTTCCGACACGGAACGGATGGCATAGGGGAACTCCTCCTCTGTAGGCAGCACAGGAAGCAGCGCTCTTTCTGCCAAGGCCCCATGTCCGATCTCCCTTCTGCCGGGTCCCCGGGAGGGCTTGGTTTCCCCTACGGAATATGAGGGGAAATTATAGTGGTGCATATAGCGCTTGGCTGTTTCCTCCCCATTTAACCCGTCCAGCCTTTGGGCTTCAGAAAGAGGCGCCAGGGTTACCACATTGCAGATCTGGGTCTGTCCTCTGGTAAACATGGCTGAGCCGTGCACTCTAGGTATAATATCAACTTCGGCTGAAAGCGGTCTTATCTGATTCATCTGCCTGCCGTCAGGTCTTTTCTTGTCTTCAAGTATCATCTTTCTTACAATCTTCTTCTGATACTGATACAGAACCTCATCAATAAAGGCAAGCCATTCTTCATTGGAAGCAAAAGCAAGCTCAAGCCTTTCCTTAAGCTGTCTTATGTTTTCTTCTCTTACCTGTTTTTCATCAGTAAATACAGCCGCTTCCATCTCCTCAGGACTTACTGCTTCCTTAATTGCAGCAAGAAGCTCCTCAGGAATCACACAGGAAGTATATTTATGCTTTTGCCTGCCGCATTCACTTACTATGCCGTCAATAAATTTAATCAGCTCCTTATTCACACTGTCTGCGAGATAAATAGCCTCTATCATGCGTGCTTCTGGAACTTCATTTGCCCCGGCTTCAATCATAATAACCTTTTCTCGAGTGGAGGCTACTGTCAGCTTGAGGTCTGAGGATGCAGCCTGGTTATCGCTGGGATTTATTATAAATTCTCCATCCAAAAGACCTATCTGAGTAGTAGCACAGGGACCGTTAAAAGGTATGTCGGAGATTGCCACAGCGATTGCTGAGCCTATCATTGCGGTAAGCTCAGGAGAACATTCAGGGTCCACTGAAAGCACAAGATTGCTGATTGTCACATCATTTCTGTAATCCTTAGGGAAAAGCGGACGCAT
>CALISX010000234.1 GCA_938041725.1 uncultured Lachnoanaerobaculum sp. | reverse complement strand
ACCCCAAAAAAACATAAATAATAAATTGGTTCTGCCGTCGATATTAAAGGGCATGTTGGAATAATCCCAGAATTTCATCCCGAAAAACACCTCTGTAAATACAGAACATACATATTCAAAAACTCCCCCAAATAAAAAACCAGCTAAAAACACCGATCCATTATTTTGGTTTTTGATTCTGCTCAGTGCCAATGTTAAAATTACGGCTCCCAGTCCCCAAACAAGGCTGAAGGGTCCAAGCACGAGACTGGAGCGCCGCATCAGTACATGGGCCGTTATCAAAACATATACAGTCTCTGTTAGATCTCCCAGGAGGGAGGAAACAAAAAGAACCCAGATTAATTTTTGAAAATGAACTCCTTCTGCAAACAGCACCCCCTGTGCCTCCAATACCCGGTCTGCGGCTGCAAGACCGGCCTCTGTACTGCCTTCCTCTTTTAAAAGACTAGGGTAAAGGCGGTAAATTCTTTTCCAGATGCTGTTGGAAACCCATTCACCAAGGCGGTTTTTATTTGCATTGAATGTATTTCTTTTGCCCTCATCCGGATACCTTCGCAGGAAAACATAAATGGTTATCACATCCATGATGAATAATACCGTTAAAGCCAGTGCAATGCTGCGCACCAAAGCCACTGGCAGCAGGGACACCAGGGAAAATACAATGGGCTGTACCGTTTTTAAGACTACAAAACACACCAGAGTCAATGCTGCTGCTATAATAAAGCTGTATTTCAGGCTTTTGCCATAGAAATCCTCTTGTAATCTCCGTTTCTTTTTGGGGATCATGCTTTGTGAAAAAACCAGCGCCAGTCTTTCCAATACCATACTGATCACAATACAGATCAGCAAAATGCCCGGCGTGCTGATCTGTTTTCCGGAGGATAAAATCACCATGGAAATCATCACCATGGAGGGCGTTAGTAAAATTGGAAGACTGAATACGCCGGTGTTTACATAATGCTGTTCCTTCAAGCTGTAAAAGGCTGTGAGCATCAGCCAGGCTGAAAATCCATAAAAAAACAGGTATACCACCAAATCTGTTCCTGAAAATAAACGCATACTGCCCCCTCTTAGATTCATAAACAACAGCAAAGGCCAAAGGGAGTTTTTTGTTCTTTCTATGGAGTTGATTGTACTTGAAATCCTTAAGGAAATCAATCCTTACTGGGTGAGATGGGAGGACGCATTGCCCCGTTTCCAGGAAACTGATATACTATAGCAGGCGCCAAAATGCTTTTCATTTTGGCGTTTGCTGCACCGGGAGAAAAAATATGGGAAAGCCTTTAGAAAGGAGTCAAAGGGATGGAACTGGGGATGATTGGCTATGGAAATATGGGTTCTGCTATTATAAAGGGATTGGTGCATCAGGGCTGCCTGAAGGCAGAGCAAATCGGCGTATATGATCCCGGTGAGGAGGCGGCAAAGCAGGCCAAGGCATTGGGACTGAAATTGTTTTCCTCTTTGGAGGATCTGGTTGTGGACTGCCCTGTGCTTATGCTGGCGGTAAAGCCCAATCGGGCCGGGGAGATTTTAAGAAATATCAGGAAAGAGGAAGGGCTTTTGGTAAGTCTGGTGGCGGGGCTGGACACCAAAACCATGAAGGAAGAGACCGGAGGGAGGCTGCGGGTGCTGCGGATCATGCCCAATACCCCCGCCATGGTGGGGGAGGGATTTTTTGCCTTAAGCTTGGATACAGATGCCCGGGAGGAGGAAAGGGAACGGCTTTGGGGCTGGCTCAACCTGCTGGGAAGGGCACAGTGGGTGGAAGAAAAACTGTTTGGGGCAGTGACAGGACTCTCCGGCAGCGGTCCGGCTTTTGGGGCTCTTTTTATAGAGGCCATGGCGGATGCCGGGGTACACCAGGGGCTTAGCCGGGAGCTGGCCCTTTCCATGGCTGCCCAGACCCTTTTGGGGACTGCCAGGCAGATGCTGGACACCGGCATTAAGCCGGCGGCCATTAAGGATATGGTCTGCTCTCCCGGAGGAACCACCATTGCAGGGGTGTATGCCCTGGAGCAAAGGGGCTTTCGCTGTGCTGTGATGGAGGCTGTGGTAAGTGCCTCCCAAAGGGCTGCCAGTATGGAAGAGGCAGGAGCGAAGGAATAGAGAAGCAGGAAACCAATGGAGCCCATGAAAAAAGCCCCGGACTATATCCGAGGCAAAACACGCAACACACTGCTGCCGGTAAGGGGAGGAGGCATATGCCTCCTCCCAAAGCAACCCCATATTCTTAATTGGAAGCCTTGGAAGCTGCATCTGCAGCAGAGGAAGCGGCGGACTCCATGGCAGAGGAAACATCTACGCCGGCGCTTTCCAAAGCAGCGCTGGCAGATTCCAAAGCAGAGGAAGCGTCAGCACCGGCAGACTCCACGGCAGAGGAAGCGGCGGACTCCCTGGCAGAGGATGCCTTCTCATTGGCAGACTCCCTGGCAGAGGAAGCCTCAGGCTTGGCGGATTCTGCAGCAGAAGAAGCCTCAGACTTGGCAGATTCTGCAGCAGAGGACGTATTGCTTCCTCCAGAGGATCCGCATCCGGCAAAGGCCAGCATAGCAACAGCAGCAATGGCAAATAATTTTACTTTTAACATAATAGTACCTCCCTTTAACAGCTGCATTATAGTACAGGAAAGAATCCTATGTCAATTTATTGATTGCATACAACTTTTTTTATCTGAAAAAACCTGGAAATATAACTATAAATTTAAAGTTAATAGATAATAATAAGCCAAGAAAATTATGCAAAATATTGGAATCTATTGGGTGCATGGGAAAATCATTCTGTAATACAATGAATGGAAAGGAGAAAATTATGGTTCAGTTTAAAAAAATAGATAAGCATTCTAAAGAATTAGAAAAGACAAGGCAATTATATTTAAAGGCCTTTCCCAAGGAGGAGCGGGTGCCCTTTTATGTTTTGCTGGAGGGCGCCGGCAGAAAGGAGATTGATTTTGTATCTGCCTGGGAGGGGGAGGACTTCCTGGGGTTTATTTATGCCTTAAAAAATGAGGAGCTGTCCTATCTTTTTTATTATGCTGTGGAGGAGGGATTTCGAAACCAGGGGCGGGGCAGCAGAATTTTACAGGCCTATCAGGGACTTTGTTCCCGGTTGATTCTGGCCATTGAACCGGTGGAGGAAAAGGCCCCCAATTATGAGGAACGGAAAAACCGTCTGGCCTTCTACCAAAAAAACGGCTTTGAATCCATGGGTTTTTTTGTCCGGGAAATGGGGGTTACCTTTGAAATGCTGGGCCCCAAGGGAGAATCGGTTTCTAAGACAGAGTATGATGCCCTTTTGAAAAGCTTTTTAAGGGATTACAGCGGCAGTGAGGAGGTGCTTTCCGTACAGCAGATACGGGAGGCGGATGCCTATACCATTCGTACGGAAACCTCCGGCAGGGAGCTGATGCAAAGGGCAGGGGAGGCGGTCTTTTATGCGGCAGACTGGGAAAGGGACAAAAATATTGCCATTGTATGCGGAAAGGGAAACAATGCAGGAGACGGCTATGTGCTGGGAGGATATTTGCAGCAGGAAGGCTATGCAGTAAAGCTTTTTTTGCTGGGGGAGGATTTTTCTCCAGACGGGAAATATTATTTTGAACAGTGCAAAAGTCTGGGGGTTCCCTATGAAATCCTGGGGAAAGAAGGAGACCAGGAGGAATTTTTAAAAAAACTGGAGGACTGCGGGTATATTGTGGACTGCATTTACGGCACTGGCTTTTTGGGGGAGGTAAGGGAGCCGGCGGCTTCGGTGATCAAAAGGATCAATGCT
>CALISX010000233.1 GCA_938041725.1 uncultured Lachnoanaerobaculum sp. | reverse complement strand
TTCACTGGAAGTACAACCTTGATGACATTGATGTTTCCGAAGAAGTTATTGTCGACACGTTACCGTTGAAAAAGTCCAGTTAATTGTCGGACGTTATACTAGGAGTCCCTTCGCTGCATGTATTCGTAAGTCGGATCTATGGCTCTTGGCCAGGCATCAGGGGATTGACCGCATGCAGCGGCAATGGCTGTCAGAAGGCTGCCCTGCCCTTTGGCCTGGATATTCGGAGCATTGTTTTGTAAGCCTCAGACTGGCCTGTCCGGCTGGGCTGCTAGTGTATAAGTCTTATGTGACACAGGCAGAAGCCTGCTGTATGCACACACAGGGGTGCAGACGGCAGGCTTTTCTTGTGAAAAAAAGGGCCTGTAGGCGGCCCGTGTACCAAAACCCTTGGTTCATTGATCAAAAGGAGACAAAAAAGAATATGGACACCGTCAAAACAGAGATGACCCGCTACTGGTCCCGGAGGGTAGAGAAGTTTTCCAATCTTCGCCAGCTGGAATTTGCCTGTGAAAAACACAAACAATGGATGGCGGAGCTGAATCGGTACCTTTCGGGGAAGGGAAAACTGCATATTTTGGATATTGGCACAGGAACCGGTTTTTTTGCCTTTTTGCTGGCAGAAAAAGGCCATTTTGTAACAGGGATTGATCTGACGCCGGGGATGATCACAGAGGCCAGGAGGATTCGAGACAGGTTGGGGCTGTCGGTGGATTTTTATACCATGGATGCAGAACATCCGGACTTTCCCCTTCAGTCCTTTGATGCCATTGTAACTCGAAAACTAACCTGGGCGCTGCCAAACCTGCCCCAGACATACAAAAACTGGCAGAAGCTGTTGAAGCCGGGGGGAGTCCTGGTGAATTTTGATGCGGATTACTGCCGGGAAGCACCCGCTGAGTCTTTGCCGGAGTGCCATGCCCATCAGGATGTGGAGCCGGAGCTTATGGAGGCATATGAAGGGATGAAACAGGCCCTTCTTCCCACCCAGCGCCCTCGTCCCCATTGGGATATAGAGCTGCTGAGACAGGCAGGATTTTCCAATATCACTGTGGATCCCGGGGTATGGCAGCGGGTCTATACCAAAACCGATACATTTTATGATCCCGTCCCGGGATTTGCCCTTTCGGCAACAGCGTAAGAAGGCAGGTATCAGGATGAAGTATATTATATACCGCCTTTTGCAGCTGATCCCTATTTTGCTGATTATCACCTTCTTGTCCTTTGGCATGATGCGGCTGGCAGGAAGCGATGCGGTGCTTCAAAAAATGGAGAATACCGGCATGGCGGTTTCCCAGGAAATGATTGATGCAGCCAGGACTCAGCTGGGGCTGGACAAGCCCTTTTTGGTTCAGTATTTTCTCTGGCTGGGAAAGCTGCTCCAGGGGGATATGGGAACCAGCTACATTTCCGGCAGGGAAGTGTTTCCCGTGTTTATTTCCAAATTGCCTGCCACCTTGCTGCTGACCGTCGTTTCCCTTGGGATTACCATTGTGGTTTCCATTCCCCTGGGGGTTTTGGCGGCTGTCAAGAAAAATCACTGGATGGACTATGTGATCCGGGTGGCCAGCTTTCTGGGGAACAGTATGCCAAACTTTTTTGCAGGCCTGCTGCTGATGTATTTTTTGGCGATTCGCCTGAAATGGCTTCCTGTCATCTCCCGCACCGTAAGCCTGCAAAATGTGATTTTACCCTCCATGACTCTGGCCATTGCCATGTCCGCCAAGTATCTGCGGCAGGTGCGGGCGACGGTATTGGATGAGTTGAGCAAAGACTATGTGGCAGGGGCCAAGGCACGGGGGATTCCATTTTTTGTGACCCTGACCAAAAGCGTTCTCAGGGCCTGCCTGGTGACCATCCTTACACTGCTGGCCCTTTCTATGGGGAGCCTTTTGGGAGGAACGGCCATTGTGGAGTCGATTTTTATGTGGGACGGGGTTGGGAAGCTGGCGGTGGATGCCATTAATATGCGGGATTATCCCATGATTCAGGCCTATGTGATGT
>CALISX010000232.1 GCA_938041725.1 uncultured Lachnoanaerobaculum sp. | reverse complement strand
GGCCCGGTACTAGGCCATGGTTTTATCAAATGCCCTGAGGGCCTCTTTTTGTGTCTTTGTTAAATTTCTGGGTACCTCCACCACCAAAGTAAGAATATGATCCCCCCTTTGGTTCTTTCGGTTCAAATAGGGAACCCCTTTACTGCGCAGACGCACCTTGGTATCCGTGGGGGTTCCTGGTTTTACCTCATACTCCACCTCTCCGTCCACCGTCTTTACCCGGATGGGGCCTCCCAAAACCGCCGTAGCAAAGGAAATGGGCACCGTGGAGAAGATATTGCTGTCCTGGCGTTTGAAAATGGGATGAGGACTGACCACAGCCTCCACCAACAGATCCCCCCTGGGGCCCCCATTGCTTCCCGGCTCTCCCATACCTGCCACCCGGATGCTCATGCCATTGTCAATTCCTGCAGGAATATCCACCTCAATGGTTTTCTTCTTGGCAGTATAGGCATTGCCATGGCAGGTGGGACATTTTTCCTTAATGATCTTACCCGTTCCATGACAGTTAGGACAGGTTTGGACGTTTTGCATGGTGCCAAACATGGTCTGGGTGGCCTGGACCACCTGGCCGTTTCCCTTACAGGTGGGGCAGGTGACAGGCTCTGAACCGGGCTTGGCCCCGGAGCCATGGCAGGTGGCACATTCCTCCCGGTAATTGATGCTTACTTCCTTTTTGCAGCCAAACACCCCTTCTTCAAAGGTAAGCCGCACCCCGGTACGCACAGAGCTTCCCTTTCTGGGAGCATTTCGGGTAGCACGGCTTCTGCCGCCTCCAAACATTCCTCCGAAAATATCTCCGAAAATATCTCCCATATCTCCAGAGGAAAAATCAAAGCCTCCAAAGCCATCAAAACCGCTAAAGCCTCCTCCCGGCCCGGCTCCGCCGCCAAAGGCAGCATGACCAAACTGGTCATACTGCTTTCTCTTTTCGGCATCACTGAGTACCGCATAGGCTTCGCTGGCCTCTTTAAACTTCTGTTCGGCTTCTTTATTTCCTGCATTGGAATCCGGATGGTACTTTTTTGCCAGCTCTCTGTAAGCTTTTTTTATTGCAGAGTTATCGGCATTCTTGTCAACGCCAAGGACCTCATAGTAATCTCTTTTACTCTCTGCCAAAACAACTTCCCTCCATCATTCCCTTATACTTCTTTATAGTCTCCGTCGATAACCGTATCATCTCCGCCTTGCTCTGAGCCTGCCTGGCCTCCTGCCTCAGGACCAGCCCCTGCTGCTCCCTGGGCCTGCTGGGCCTTTTCATATACCTTGGCAAAGAGCTTCTGGGCGCTTTCCATAAGCCTTTCCTTGCCGGATTTGATGTCGGCAATCTGATCATCGGTCATAGCCTCTGCAGGCGCTCTGTTGACAGCCTCCTTTAAGGCGCTTAAATCGCTTTCCACGCCCGCCTTGTCATTGGCATCAATGCTGTCTCCCACTTCCTTTAGGGCGTTCTCTGTCTGGAAGATCAAAGAGTCTGCATCATTTCTGGCGTCAATGCCTTCTTTTCTCTTCTTGTCCTGGGCCTCAAACTCTGCAGCCTCCTTCACAGCCTTTTCAATATCTCCGTCGGACATATTGGAACCGGAGGTAATGGTGATATGCTGCTCCTTGCCGGTGCCCAGATCCCTGGCGGATACATTGACGATACCATTGGCATCAATGTCAAAGGTTACTTCAATCTGAGGAACCCCTCTTCTGGCAGGCAAAATACCGTCCAGTCTGAACTGTCCCAGGGTTTTGTTGTCTCTGGCAAACTGTCTTTCTCCCTGTACCACATGGATGTCCACAGCCTCCTGGTTGTCTGCGGCGGTGGAGAATACCTGACTCTTTTTGGTGGGGATGGTGGTATTTCTTTCAATCAGCCGGGTGGCCACACCGCCCATGGTTTCAATAGACAAGGACAAGGGCGTTACATCCAGCAAAAGCACATCCCCTGCTCCTGCATCTCCTGCCAGCTTTCCTCCCTGAATGCTGGCGCCGATGGCCACGCCCTCGTCAGGGTTAATGCTCTTGGAGGGTTCTTTGCCGGTAAGGGCCTTTACCTTCTCCTGGGCATTGATCATTCTGGTGGAACCACCCACCAGCAGCACCTTGCTCAGTTCATCAGAGGTGATGCCTGCATCCTTTAAGGCATTCTGTACCGGCATGGCAGTTCTTTCCACCAGATCCCTGGTCAGATCATCAAACTGGGCTCTGGTCAGAGTCATATCCAAATGTTTTGGACCCTCTGCAGTGGCAGTGATAAAGGGCAGGTTAATATTGGTGGTGGTGGCGGTGGAAAGCTCCTTCTTTGCCTTCTCTGCAGCCTCTCTCAGCCTTTGCAAAGCCATCTTATCCTGGGAGAGATCCACACCCTCTGCCTTCTTAAACTCGCTTACCAGCCAGTCTGTAACCTTGTTGTCAAAATCATCGCCTCCCAGTCTGGTATCTCCATTGGTGGCCAGCACCTCAATCACTCCATCACCGATTTCGATAATGGACACATCAAAGGTGCCGCCTCCCAGGTCGTATACCATGATCTTTTGCTCTTTTTCATTGTCCAGTCCATAGGCCAGGGCTGCTGCAGTGGGCTCATTGATGATTCTCTTTACCTCCAGTCCTGCAATCTTTCCTGCATCCTTGGTGGCCTGTCTTTGGGCATCATTAAAATAAGCAGGAACGGTGATCACTGCCTCCGTTACCTTCTCCCCCAAATAGCTTTCTGCATCTGCCTTCAGCTTTTGCAAAATCATGGCAGAAATCTCCTGGGGAGTGTAGGACTTGCCGTCGATGGTTACCTTATAGTCCGTACCCATATGCCTCTTAATGGAGGAGATGGTACGGTCTGCATTGGTTACCGCCTGTCTCTTGGCAGGTTCTCCGATCAGCCTTTCCCCGCTTTTGGTAAAAGCTACCACAGAAGGTGTGGTTCTGGATCCCTCTGCATTGGGGATCACCACCGGCTTTCCTCCTTCCATTACTGCTACACAGCTATTGGTTGTTCCTAAATCTATTCCGATAATTTTACTCATTGTTTCTTCCTCCATTTATGTGTTATCTATGTAAAGGGCTTTCCCACAGGGGATTACCCGGTATCCCATATTCGTACCCAGTCAGCCTTTCCTTAGTTGGCTACCTTCACCATACTATGGCGAAGCACTCCCTCATGGAGCATATAGCCTTTTTGAAACTCCTCAACCACTTCGTTTTCTCCAAAATTGTCATCCTCCACATGCATCACTGCATTGTGGTATTCCGGATCAAAGGGCTTTCCCACGCAGTCAATGGGGGTGATCCCGGCTTCCTCCAGATTC
>CALISX010000231.1 GCA_938041725.1 uncultured Lachnoanaerobaculum sp. | reverse complement strand
CCGACCGGCAAACATGTGGATGCTGTGCTTGCATGCACATCTACATGCTTAAAAGTATACTGCCGGGATGGACCTTTGGCCATCCCGGCAGCAGCATTTTGTTGGGCGTTGTTGGACGATTGCTCCACCTCCTTCTTCCATGAGAACACAGGTTTTAAAGTTTCTTTCCCCGCATCACCAGGTCCCCTTTAAGGTAGCAAATTCCAAACAAAAAAACCATTACCCAATGGATACTCTTCTTACAAACAAGGATGGTATCCATTGGATAATGGGACTATGCACAATACTATCTATGATTCTTTATGCATTATTCTGATAATACAAGAGATTTATTTTTTTGAAAGCTTGATAAAGGGAGACAGCAGTCCGCCCAAACGAGACAGGGACATGGTCTGGATATAGGCCTTTCCAGGGCCGATCACCACAGTATCCACCAGACCCTCGCCGCCAAAGAGCATATTCTTAACGCCCTTTACCATACGCACATCCATCTGGCAGGTACCATCCATTAAAGCCACCAAGCCTGTATCACACACCAGCTCTTCTCCAGGATTCAAGTCATATTCCTTCACATAGCCGTCCAGCTCCAGGAAAACCGTACCCGGTCCTGTTACCTTCTGCATGATAAATCCCTCTCCTCCAAAGAAGCCTGCACCCAGTTTCTTCTGGAAGAAAATCGAAAGCTCTACCTCCGGTGTGGAGCAAAGGAAAGCAGACTTCTGACAAATCAGCGTCTCCCCCGGCTGCAGCTCCCTGGCAATAATACTTCCCGGAAAGGAGGAGGCAAAACCAATTTCTGCCGGTCCCTTGGCGGTATAATGGCTCATAAAAAGGCTCTCTCCGCTGAACATCCGTCCCAATGCCTTTCCAATGCCTCCTGTAGCCTTGGTCTCTGTCTCAATCTGGCCCTTCACCCAGGCTCTTCCGCCTACCTCACTTAAAATCACCTCTCCCGGTTCCAACTGGATGATAACCGCCGGTAAACTTCCCCCTTCAATCTGATAACGCATACAACTCCTCCTTGCTTTTTGTGTTTCATCAGCCCCACACATATCTATCTCTGTTTTTTAAAAAACTAGGAATATCTATGGTGTCTATTACTTAGTTTCCCTCTAATTATAGGATATACTTCCGTAATTTCAAGTATAGACTAGCTTTTTTTCCTGTTTCTGTCCCCCTCAAAAACTCTATTTTAATGGGAAAACAAAAAATCAACTTTTTCCTCAATAATAATCCGATCAATATAATTCAAACAATACAGAGCTGATACAAAAGAAGAGCCCGCCAAAAACCGGCGGACCCTTCCTTAAAAAGGAGGTATTGATATACTATCATCCTGCATTCAGAATTCCTTGAAATACTTCCTCTGCATCCATACCATTTACATTCATCCCATCCTTCTCAATGGGAATCCGGTACAGCTTGCCTGTATACTCCTCCAAGGACTGATGCTTGATAGAAATATCCCTTAAATGATAACGTTCTTCCATATCTTCCGGCATTCCTTCAAACCGATACACCTCCACATCCCCGTCCTCCAATATCCGCACAT
>CALISX010000230.1 GCA_938041725.1 uncultured Lachnoanaerobaculum sp. | reverse complement strand
TAAACCAATCTCGTTGAGGAAAGGTCACCCCGATAAGGGGACGGAAACCATTTATCCGATTCATCATGGAATTCAAGAGGAAAATGTTGAGGAAAGGTCATCCCGATAAGGGGACAGAAACTTGTAATATGAACGATGCCTAAAAACAGGTAAGCCCGACATTACAGCTCCCATGCCAAGAGGGTCGGCAGCACCATAGATGTAAATCTACATATCACCTCGCTGCTGGTGCAGCCCCTGCCTAAGGCGATACAACAGGGGGCCTTTTGAGTCCCTCAAACCCATAAAGCGTTTAGCTCCCGGGAAAAGCAAGATGAGATTCCTGCAGCCGAGGACATGTTTGAGCGCAGCTCCCCGGGAATGTAATGACCGAGGGAGCAAGCGAGTTCCGCAGGCTGCAAAAGAATCTCTCGAAGCTTTTTCAGGGAGCTGCGATAGGGTTTGAGGACTCTAAGGCTCCCTTTTTCTTGTCCTTCCCAACAGTATTGGTGTATAATATGAAAGGCTCTGCAGACACCCTTGCAGGCAAATCCATTTAGAAAGGTCGATCATTACCATGAGAAAAATTGCCAAAAAAATATATCCACTTTTGCTGCTGGCGGCTGTTTCAGCCCTGGCTGCAGGCTGCGGCAAGAAAAAGGAAGAGGTGGACCTTAGAAGTGTCATGACCACAGCCCAGGAAACCGTAGAAGGTGAAAGCACCTCTGTCAGTGCCACTTTGGCCTCCGCAGAAGAAAGTCAAACAGAAACGATCCCTGCCCTTGCCATTCAGGACACTGCCTTTACCCAGGACAAAATCACCATTTCCTATCCGAAGCTTTCCGGCATGGAGGACAGTGCCAAAGAAAGCCGCATCAATGCTTTGATTGCCCAAAATGCCACCGCCATCGCAAAGGCCCAGGGCTGGGGACCCGATACAGAAGCTTCCATCGGGTATAAGATTGTCAGCCAGTCCAAAAGCCGCATCGGTATTGTGTACTCCGGGACAAAAACAGATGCCAACGGCTCAGCCAATATTTTCTATACCAATACCATTGATTTAAACAGCGGCAAGGATCTGGGGCTTTCGGATTTCACGGATCCCTATACCATGGCAGGCTATGTGCTTTCCGATGATGTCATTCTCTCCGATGCCTTTGCCTCCCAGTCTGCAGCCTTTATGGACACCAGAAAGAACAACACTTTGGAGGAATACACTGCCCTTTTTAAGGATGCGGATTTTCCCATTGTAAAGCCCGGAGACAGCAATGAAGGATTCCCCAGTTCCTTCTCCTACGAGGCCGGGGGAGATATCTTTTTCTCCGTTCCCGTCAGCCACGATCAGGGAGATTATGTGGTGGTAAAATATTCTCCGGACACAAAGTAACATCCTATGCAGACACCCTGATTATAAGTCCCGCAGCACTTCGCTACAAGGCAGCTTTCGTGCTGCTGACAGGTATTCGCATTCCAGGCCTGCGGCCTTACTTGCTCATACCTGTTGTCCCGTCCGATGGAAATGTATCTGTGCAT
>CALISX010000229.1 GCA_938041725.1 uncultured Lachnoanaerobaculum sp. | reverse complement strand
GAGGGGGATTTCTCAGATCCATTGTCCTCTCCCCCTTTGGCTCTTTCCCTAAAAGAAGAACTTTCTTTTCTTTTTTGGTTATCCTTCAAAGTCCTTCTCTTTTCTTTGGAAGGGGAAACAGCCCTTTCCCTTTTTCCTCTTTTCCGAAGGGAATTATTCAAAGGCGGGGCTTGTTTTACTTCGCTTTTTGGCAGGCCATCCCCCCCAGAAGACTTAATGGAGGCAGTCTCCTCTTCCTCCCGGGAAATCTGAAAGAATTTTTTAAACCAAAGCACCTTCCCTATGGCCTCCACTCCCTCCCGATACTCTGCCTTTATCACAATACAGCGGAGGAGCCAGGAAATCTCTCCCCTGGCCTGAAATTTCTTTTGATAGGAAACCCAGCCCTTATAGCGGATGGGTACTATCAAAATCAGGATCAGCAAAAAAAGAATCAGCAGGATACATCCCAGCAGCAGCAGACCCAACAGTTTCAGTAAAAAGAGAAACCCTCCCAGGATACTTAAGAATAGACCTGTCATGCTTTTTCTCTTTCCATAATGAATGCTCCCGTATTCAAATCTCCTCGAAGGGAAAGGGTATCCTGCACAATGTCCCGAAGCAGCTTCATTCCTTCTCTTTTTCCCAGGGCCAAACCCACAATCAAAGCCCCGCTTTTATGATAATTGGCCAAATAAATACCATTGTGCACCAAAAAAACCTGCTCTTCCTCTGGAAGAATCACAGCCAGATACACCAGCAAGGAGGCCTTTTTACGCTTCAAATGTCGAATCACCTTCCTGTATTCTTTTTCCAGGGATTTTCCAATATACAAAAATTTTGCAAACTTCGCTGTTTCTTCTGCCACTGCACAATCCTTCTTTACCTTCCCAGGAGCCGATTTCAGGGGAATGTCCCCTTCCCATGGGATTTCTCATATCCGCCTTCCAGGTTCTGCATTAATTCGTATCTCCCCTGGAAACCTCCAGCCAATATCCCTTTTCATCCCTTTCATAGGCTTTATTAAAGGGGGAATCCAAAATCTCCTGAACCTCCGGATCAAAATTGCATAGGGTATTCAGACGATAGTATCCGAAATTACTTTCATTTTCTGTATAGGCAGCATCTTCATCCCCGGCAAAAAAGGTCCAGCCGCTGTCCTCCTCATCCCAGACTCCCCTGTCATCCACCGGCTCCTCTCTGTAGCAATAACCCA
>CALISX010000228.1 GCA_938041725.1 uncultured Lachnoanaerobaculum sp. | reverse complement strand
CGCCACAGCCATTAGCCCCTCGAAAGTAATGTGGGTACGGCGCAATGAAATAGACTTCAGGCGAGGCACTTGCAAAACAATTTTCAAGGTTTCATCGGGGCTGATTTTAAAGCCCTTGGCACATTCATTCTGCAGCTCCGCCAGATTATATAAAAGGGGAGGGTTTTTGCTTTCCTGCTTTTTTTGCACCGAAAACACTACAGCCGCCTCCCCTCCCTTTTCCTTCCCATAGTCCAGCAAAGCCCTCTGGAGTGCAGCGGCATCCTCTCTTTTTTTAAATCCATTGTCCTTATACAAAGCAGGGGACTGAAAATATTTTGAGGTTTCACATACCCGCCACTCTCCGGGAAAGGAAAGCCCTTCCCGGGCAAATTCCCCCACCAGACGGAAAAAAGGCGTTTTTTGAAACTCCCGGATCTCCCGCTCCCTGCGCACCACCATCCCCAGCACACAGGTCATTACCCGGCCCACGCTCAGCACAGCCCGGTTGGTTTTTAAAAAATTTGCCACATAATTCCCGTACTTCAGGGTAAGGAGCCTGGAAAAATTGATGCCCATGAGGTAATCCTCCTTGGCCCGCAAATAAGCAGAGGCGGAAAGATTGTCATAGGCACTCCAATCCTTGGCATTTTGTATCCCCCGCAGGATCTCCTCCTCGGTTTGGGAGTCAATCCAAACCCGTTTTCTTTGCTTGTCCTTTACCTGGGCCATGGCGTCCACCAGCCGGTAGATGTATTCCCCCTCCCGTCCCGAATCAGTACAGATATAGATGCACCCTACATCCTGGCGGTTTAACTGCTCCTTTACAATGGCAAACTGCTCCTTCACCGGCCCGATGACCTCATACAAAAAGGTTTTAGGCAAAAAGGGCAGACTCTCCAGACTCCAGCGCTTCAGGGCAGGGTCATACTTTTCCGGATAACTCATGGTCACCAGATGCCCCACGCACCAGGTCACCACCGCCTTCTCTGATTCAATATATCCCTTTCTTCTGGCCCCGGAAAGCTTCAAGGCCTTGGCAAATTCTGCTGCCACACTGGGTTTTTCTGCAATGTACAAATCCTTCATGCTTACTCTGTCAAAAATTTATAGGTGGTTTCCGTCAAAAATTCCTCCAGCCCCTTTGCCACAGGCTGCTCAAAGCTGGGGGTGTTCAGGGCATTGGGAAAAAACTGGGTTTCAAAACAAAAGGCACTGCGGCAAGGATAGCTGTTTCCTCCCTTTCCCCTGCTGTTTCCCTCCAGAAAATTCCCGGTATAAAGCTGCATTCCCGGCAGATCCGTATATACCTCCATCACCCGGCCGCTCTTGGGATCCCTGGCCTTGGCCGCCAGACGATTCTGCCTGGTGTAGTGATTGAGCACATAATTGTGATCATATCCCTTCCCCTGGGCCAAAGCATCATAGTCCTCCCCGATTCTCTCTCCAATGGCATGGAAGCTTCGAAAATCCATGGGGGTTCCCTCCACCGGGCGAATCTCCCCTGTGGGAATGGCCTTTTCGTCACAGGGAAGGAAGGCATCTGCATCAATCCAAACCTCCTGGTCCAAAATGCTTCTGCTGTCCTGACCTGCCAGATTAAAATAAGCATGGTGGGTCAGATTCACCGGAGTATCCTGATCCGACACAAAGCTGTAGCTGATGGTAAGGGCATTGTCATCAGAAAGCACATAGCTTACCAGCACCCTGGCCTCTCCGGGAAATCCCTGATCCCCGTCGGGGCTGTTTAACTGGAAGGTCACCATATCGGAAGCTTCATCCTCAAAGGTGGAATAGGCCCAAAACCTCTTCTCCCAGTAATCCGGTCCGGAATGAAGGGCCACACTGCCCTTGTTCACTGCCATCTGGTAGGTTTTGCCATGAAGGACAAAACGCCCCCCATCCACCCGGTTGGCCACTCTTCCCACAATGGCCCCAAAGTGGGGGTGCTTCCCTGCATAGCCGGATATATCCGAAAACCCCCATACCACATCCGCCAGTTTTCCCTGGCGGTCCGGCACCTCCATGCTGACCCAGCTGCCTCCAAAGTTGGTAAAGGAAGCCCGAAGACCCTTGCGGTTGGTTAAGGTGATAAGATCCGCCTTTTGACCGTTTTCCAATGTTCCAAACTCTGTTATTCTGATACTCATAGATACCCTCTCCTAAAGATTCCATCAAGAAAACTGCCCCAGTCAAGGAAACCATTGACCACGGCAGTCCCATTTGTTGTAGTATACCATATTTGTACAGCACTGCGAATACCAAAACAGGATTTTTAGACAACATCCTCCCCAACCTCCCCAAGGGATTACAGCAGCCCCCGTATCTCTTCCTCTGACAGGGTATTCAAATGAGAAAGCTTGTTTCTGGCATCCCGGAACTTTTTCAGCTGATGATACTCCCCGGAGGGAATCTGAAGGGGGCCATGCTCTGCCAGATATACCAACGCTCCCAGCTCCACATCCCCCGGCTCCTCATACATGCCCCAGGAAGAGGGCATGGGCAGCACCCCCTTAATTTCCTCCTGATACTGCTCCACAAATTTCCCCCGAAATTCCTCCAAAACAGGGTAAATGGTTTTAATCTGGGCCAGCCATATCCCATGCTCCGCCTCTCTTTGTCCTTCCAAAAAGACAAAGGGACTCCCATCGCTGCGGCTTTCCCCCTGGACAATATCCTGCAAAACCCCGTAGGGATTCCCCATCAGCTCCTTGTATCTTTTGATACAGGCACCGCACAGCTCCGCATCCCTTCCGGCCATATGGGAGGCCAGCTCTGCCACATAGTTCTTAATCAGAGCCTCCTCCTTGATTCCGGAGGAGGCCAGCATGGAAAAAATTTTGCAGTCATAGGCGCTGATATATTCATGGAAGGCAAAGACACGGATGCCTTTTTTGGCGCTTTTCATCCTTTCACCCTGCCATTCTAAAATAAAAACTGCTGTTTCCTTTCCCCTTCCCCTGTTCACTGCATATTCTGAAACAAATTCTTCCCACTGCCCCAGGGCTTCTCTGGAGTCCAAGGTAACCCAGAAATACCTGGAATGCAGCACAATATCATCCCTTTCTGCAAAAAACCTGGCAAAGGTCTTCGTAGGCCGGTACAAGGCCCTTTTTTCCGCCTTGCAGAAATTTTGCAGAAGATAGGGCCCAGGGGCCTCTATCCCCCGGACCTCCTCAAAACTCTTCGTGGAAACTTCCTGCTTTACCCTTCCTTTCATCAGATCCGTCAAAGAATCATACCAGGGTATGCTTTGATCATACTGAAGAAGTATGCTTTTTCCCTCGATCAAATGCCTGCTGATCTCAGCGGCAAAGGCCATGGCATTCGGAACCCTCTCCCACCAAATCTGCTCCATATTAATCCTCCATATAATCCGCCAGCCTGTCCTCCACCTCCGGGGCGGTGCCCATCATTTGGAAAAAGGTAAAACGGGTAAACAAGTAATGGGTATCGTCAGTTCTGCGCAGCACATTCAGCTCCAAAAGCTCCTCCATAAAGGCAGAGAGCTTTTGAATATCCAGCTCCTGGATCCGTTTAATGCCCAGCTCCCGGCCTGCCTCATGAATATCCCGGGGATCATAGCCCTTTTGGTATCCGTTTTGATGGTATAAATAGGCCATAATCAAAGCAATGAGATAATAATAATTATCCTCATCCAGCTTCAGGGTGATGATGTATTTTTCCCGGATCTGCTGCATAAAATCCGGATTGGAAAGAATCTTTTTAATATGAGACTCGCTCACCTCATAAATGGGGGTATTCACCTCATCATACCCTGCATAATCCTTATTTCGCATGGACTCCAGGAGCTTGGCACAGTACATTTGAATCAACCCCGGGAAATAATTGGTATTGGCCAAAATCAAGGTAATCAAATATTCCTTTTCCTTCGGAAAACGAAGTCCCAGATAGTGCAGGGGAATCTCCATCAGTTCCCTGGCTTCCCCGGTTTGGAAGGGCTTTACCGTCATGGATTCCAAATGGGTCAGCACACTGTTGTTTCCAAGGGCTGCCTCCCTCTTAAACCGCACAATATTGCGCAGTCCCGCCACAATAAACTTAAACCGGTTGGGGCCAATGTTTTGAATATCCTTCAGGGCATCCAGGGGCTTATAATTTACTCCCTCGCAGCTTTCAATAAACACATCCGCCTCGTCTAAAAGCAGCAACAGATAGGGGATATGCTCCTTTTCTTCCGCCAGCCGCCTGCGGATGGTGCGGGCCAGCAAATCCCAATCCCTGGTATCAATGTCCTCCCGCAAAACATGATGGTCAAAGAGTGCATGGCCGATCTTATTGGCCGCCTCCTCGTAGTCCAAGCCCTTCAAATCAATGTAAACCGCCCGGTCTCCATTTTCATTATGGTCAATCTCCTCCCTGGCCTTTTTCAGCAAAGCAGATTTTCCCAGCTGCCGTCCCCCGTACACAATGTTTACCCCTGTGGGAGATTTAATCTTTTCCAGCTCCTGCTTCCGTCCCATAAAAATCTCCGGCGGCATTACATTCACCGATTCCCACACATAGGGCTGATAATAGCCAAAGGGCATAATGAGAGAAACCAGCATACGGTTCATTTTGGTTTCCTCATAGTTACGCACCAAAAACATCATAACAGTACGGTCAATCACCCCAAAGAACTTATCCCCCAGGGCATTTTTTGATTTTCTGGCCAGGCGTCTTCTTTCACTAAGACTCAGGGCATAATCATGCAAAATCAAGGTATGCTTGGAGTTGCCGATTTGCTTCATCAAATCAATCAGCCCGTCTGCAGCAAAGCCTCCGTTTAAGCAAACCACCCGAAAGCCCTCTCTGGCGGCCCCGGAGCCCAGGGCGGCTATGGGATGGGAACAGCTGTGCTGCTTCCCCAGAGCCGGAACCGTTACCACCAGGTAGGATTCACACCGTTCCAAAACCGTTGTCTCCTTCACCCCAGCCAGCTTAAAGCCCAAACAGCCCAGGAGGGTTTTCAGCCGCTCCATTCCCAGCCTGCTGCCTCCCGGCAGCCAGCTGTCCGCCAAACGTTTGGCCCCTCTTCCCTCCTTATTGGTGATGCGCACATTCACCAAAGCAGAAAAATTCGCCTTATGGGTTGCCACCGGCTTATAGTATTTTTCATAATTATCCAAAAACTCCCGCAGGAAGTCTTCTTCAATCACCTCCTCATGCTCCTCCTCCTGGATGGAGGCTCTGGACAAAAGCACCTCCGCCACAGTGTAATTTTGCTGATGGATCATTTCCGAAATATGTCTGGCCCGCCTCTCCTTGGCCTCGGCCCTCAAGCCGGAAAACTGGGAACCCCGGAATACCTCCAGCTGTTCCAAAAGGTCCTTCTCCCTGGCCTTGGCTTCCCTTCGAATATCCCTAAGATACTCCTCCATAACCCGTCTGAAAAAACCGAAGTTGCCCGTATCCTCTGCCCATTCATACCATCCTCCAATGATCTGGAGAATTTTCTCCTTTTTATCCTCCTTGGAATTGTCAATCTGTCCATAGCTTTGGGCCAACTCCAATTCTCCCACAAAGTCATTCCTGTGCAGCTGCGCCGTGTCCCTGGCATAATGCACCCCGGCCTCCAAAGCAGCCATCTGCTCTGCCAGCTCCTCCCCAGGTTCCCGATCCAAAAGATAGTCTGCAATCAGCCTTCCAGAGCCATAATCATCTCCTTCTCCCTCCAAAATTTCCCGCAGCCGTTCCTGGTAGCTTTTCTTTTCCCGGGCTGTTTTTTCCAAGTGCTCTTGGATCCGGAAAGCGGGGGAGAGGGCTTCCAAATCCGACCCATGCATATCAAAATCCGGATAATAATTTTCATCCAGCAGCACCTCCTCTGTTAACAGGAAGGGAAGATAACAATACTTTCTTTCTCCTTCCTCAAAGGAGCCCTCAATACAGCGGTAAATTTCATCCAGAGTATGGGAAATCACACAAAGCCCTGCCCTTTTCTCCCCCTGGCCATGGGCAGCACAGGCGCTGTTCATCTCCTGCCGGGCTTCTTCCAGCTTTTCCAAAATCATATTCCACTTGATTTTATAATCGGCCCTTCCTCCTTCTTCTTCCTGACCGGAAAACCGGCAGTTGGCCCTGCACCATCGAAGGAGAAGATCCACTGCCTTTCTGGTGGCATTGACCATATTGTTTCGCAAATTGCTTTTCAAATCATCGTGGCGCTTATGGGCCATGGTTTCACCCACCTTCTCCCAAAATCCCACAATGTACGCCCATACCTTATCCTCGCTGACAGACTCCGGAGAAAGCTCTCCCTCCTCCTTGAGAAACTTTTCCTGCAAAAACTCCGTCAAAAGGGGAATCATCTCCCGATCCCCCTCCATTACAGACCGGGTATACACGCCGAAATCGCTGTTTATGGAAAACATCCTCTTTTTGGTTTCCAGAAAGCGCTTGAAGCTGGCATTTTCCTTTTTGTGATTCAACACATAGTTCTCATAGAAAACCTCCGCCTCCTTTTGAATCCTTCCAATTTCCCTTTCCACCTGCTCCCGGCTTCGAATCCGGTATCCCGCATAGGCATCCATGCCCTTTTTCCATTTCACCTTGAACTCCATCAATTCATAAAGAACGATGCTTAATGCAGGGAAGTGCTCCAGCAAATCAAAGGTCTTTATGGCATTATAAAAGGGTTGAATATTATAGTCATACTGGATCTGATTGGTAAAAAAGATCCGCAAAGCCGTAGAAACCACCATGGCGTCCTCAAAAAATCCGGATCTTTCAATCAAGGGAAAGGCATTGTCCGCCAAATAGGTACAGTGATGCATGGGGTCATTCAGGGCGTAGGCCAGCAAAGTATGGAGTTTTTTATTCTCCCCGTCTATACCTGCATAGGCTCTGGCCATGGCTGCAGCAGCATAAAACTTTCCCTCCCCCAGCATGGAAAACAAAGCAGCGGGAAGATCCCCCTCAAAATACAAAGGCACGAAAGGCGTCTCCCATTTCCCTTCCGCTTCCACCGGGACATCCTTTCCTTCTTCCAAAGCTTCCTCCAAAGGCTGTTCCTCTCCGGCATCCTCCTGTTCCAAAGCAAAGAAATCTCCTAAGTTCACTTTTTCCCCCGTTTCCCGGGAAAAAAATTCTTCTTCCAAAAAGCTGTACAGCACCACCCTTGTGCCGGAAAAATCATACGACAGCTGGTCCAGCAGCACCCCTGCCAGAGCATGGGGCCTTTCTTTATTCCCTCCCCCCTCCCGCCACAATACAAAGGGAAATATTTCCACAGTCCTGGAGACATTTTTCCAAAATCTTCCCATCCGAATCACATTCTTTGGCGGATTCCCAAAAGGCCCCCAGCACCAGCACATCCCCCATAGAATGGGTTTTGTCCCAAATTCTAAGATAAAAGGCATCCCGCAGCATCCTGTGACTTTGCTGCCATGCTTTCATGCTCCTCTGGGATTTCAGCTCCTGAGACACTGCTCCCTGTATCCTCATAAAGGCCAGCCTGGCAGCCGCACTGGCGGCTTTGTCCTCAATCTCCACACCCATATGATCCAGAATCCCCTGCCGCACCCCAACAAACCGGCTGGCCTCCCTGTGGCGCAAAGCCTTGATCAGCCTGGGGGAGGCACAATAAAAAGTCCCCCCCGGTGTTAAAACATACTTTCGTAAATACCCCTTTTTCAACAGCTCCTCCAGGGCATACTGAACCCTTGGAAGGGGCAGGCCTCTGGCCACTGCACCCTCTGCCATAAGGCAGGTGGTGTCAGTCAACATTTCTATCATTTCTTGTATGGCCGGTTCATTCATTTTTCGGATTTCATTGATGAAGATCGTTGCGGCTATTTTTTTCTCCTCAGAGGGCATGATAGTTTTGGACAAGATTCCCAGGGGTTCCTCTTCTGAAAGCAAAGCCCCCTTCTCCTGCAACCTTTTTGTAAAATCCGTAAAAAATGCAGATGCTTCCTCTGGCAAATCCTCTCCCCCACTGCCTCCTTCCTTTGGCAGTTCTTCCATTTCCCCGGTTCCTTCTCTGCTTTCCTCCTTTCCTTCCCCGGCAGAATCCAAAGAACCCTCTCCTTTTCCTTCTCCCAAAAGGTATTTTTTTCCCGCCAGTCCGGTTTGCACCCGTCTGGGATAAAACAAGGAGACCTGCTCCAGTTTTGCATCATTTTCCTCGGAATCAAAATCCTCACATGTCATGGCCTCCAAAAAGGCCAGAGGAGCGTCGGCATGTTTTAAAACCTGTTCCAATTCTGAAAAATCCCCCTGCTCCAAACAAGACAGCAACGCACCGGCCTCTAGCTGAAAGGGCTCCAGAGCCTTTGCATAAAGCTCTATTGGGGAAGTCACCCGTAAAAACTCTCTGCATGTTTCCTGCAGCTCCTCCAGCTGCCTTTGGTATTTGACTGCCAGGCTGTTCTCCAGAGCAGAGGCATATTCCAAAACAGAACTCCCCGGCTCTGGCAGTTCCTCCTTTGAAACCCTGTCAGCAATGTATTCTGTAATCACAATATACAGGCTTTGCAGATCCTGCAAAGCCTGTTCCCATTGCTTTGTCTCCCCCTCCTCAGGTACCTTCCCCGCCAAAAGCGCTGCCTCCATTCCCTCCAGAAGCTTCGCTGCATCCCCGGCCAGGGCATGAAACTCTTGTATCTGCTCTTGTATATTCATATCCTCCCCCTTTCATCCTCTGCGCTTCAGAAAACGCCCATGACGTCTGCATTTTCTGACAGCAGATATCCCATATTTTGCCGCTTCCGATCCTGTCCTTCCCCATCGGTTTTCAATGCATTCCATGGCTCTTTAACAAAGACTGTCCCTTAAACGGAGTCCTTGTCTCTCCCATTGCGCCCTGCCTCCTCCTCCACTGCCGATTCCAAATGAAAACGAGGCTGTTTCATCTCAAAAGGAAGCCCTCCCTCCATCAGCGATTGATGCAGGAAAATATTGATGGCATCGGTCACAGTGATTCCAAAACTGGAAAACAACCGCTCCGCATTTTCTTTGGTTTTCGGATCAATTCGAATATTAATATTTGCAGTTTTCGCCATGGTCTGTACCTCCTTACTGTCATATTGGAAATAATATCACTTTTGACAAACAAATGGAATACAATGTGAAACTTTTAAAGCAGCAACAGCTGTGGAGATTTTTAAACGAAACATCAGATACCTTCCATCGGTGCAGAGCAGTGAACCTCCATGCCGGAGCCTGGGCACCGACATGGATATATTCCCATTTCAGAATATTAC
>CALISX010000227.1 GCA_938041725.1 uncultured Lachnoanaerobaculum sp. | reverse complement strand
CTGGTACACTTCCATTTTTTGAATCACATGGGGATGGGTCCCCACTACAAAATCTGCCCCATAGTCCACTGCCAAATGCCCCAGCTCCTTTTGGGTATCGCTTAAATAGGGGACAAATTCAATACCCCAGTGAAAATAAACGATTTTCACATCTGCCTGGAGATCCTCCAGATCCTCCTTTAGCTTTTCATAGTGGGGCGGAAGGAGATAATTAATATTGGCCCTGTGGGGGGAATAGGAAAATCCCTCCGGACCAAAAAGCGAGTAGGCCAGCACTCCCACCCGGATTCCGTTTTTTTCAAATACATAGCTCATATCCTGGGAACTGTCTGACCCGGCTCCCACATAGCATAACCCTGCATGGTTTAAATGCTCCATGGTATCCGTCAGGCCCTGGGAATGATAATCCATGGCGTGGTTATTGGCCAGATTCAAAAGATCCAGCCCCGCCTCCTTTAAATACCGGGTATTGGCAGGATCTGCCTTAAATACCAGGCGCCTTGGCTTACTGGTACCCCGCCCATAGTCTGTAATGGGACATTCCAGATTGGCAATACTCAAATCATCTTCTAAAAATACAGGCTTTAAATCCTCCAGCAGGGTTTCCATCCCTCTCTCCTGAATTGCGGTTTCCACTCCTCTGGAGAGCATGATATCCCCCACAATGGTAAGCTCCAGGCCCTTTTGGGGCCTGGAGCAGGCATTTACAGCCAGAGCTGCCAAAAGCAGCAGCCATACACTTTTTTTCATGGTTTAGCAGCCGGTGCTATAGGGTTCCTCTGGTATGGGAACCTCCTCACCCATTTCGTTGATAAAGAAGCTGCCGATAAAGGGAGGACGCTCCGGCAGCTGATCCGGAATCATTTTCTGCCACTCCTCATCGGTCAAACGTTTCTGATTGGTAAATTCAAAATAGTCAAAGACTGCCCCCCTGGCCAGGTACAGCTTTCCTCCCATGGGAACCACCGCATAGATTTCCGCTGCACTTCCTACACCCACCTCCAGGTATACATTGCCCTGTTCTGTGGTGGCAGAATGAATATCTGCAATCACAGCCATGTTCCGATCCGTATCCGAGGTAATATTATACCAGTCATGAACATTGGCAAAGCTGCTGCTGATGTACTCCAGCTGCCCCCCATAGAAAAACAGGGAGGCATATTCTTCTTCGCTCAGCTCCTCATTCTGCAGTTCCTTAATAGAACAGGTTTTTAAAAAACTCAAAAGCTCCACCATGTCTTCGCATTTATAGGCCATGGCCTCGCTGATGGCTCCCCGCTCTGCCAGGCCTTCCTGGGTTTGTTTGGTGAGCCACAAAAGCCTGTTGTAAAACTCCGGATTGGGCTCCACATAGCCAAGCTTTTCCACCTTCGGAGGCTCGTCTCCTCCGCACTCTGCGGTGCTTTGTTTGCCATAGAGAATGGTATCATGGCGCAGCTCCGACCAGCTTCCCAGGGCAGTGCACAGGGACTTATCCTCCCAGGCAGTATTCTGCATAAAAGCAGGATATCCCTCTCCAAAGCTTTGATTCAGTCCCCCTAGGGTATACAGCCAGGTGTGGTATAAATTTACCGTTTTTTCCTCCAGGGACATACTGGAAAACTGGGTTTTCAATTTCTGATATTCTTCCGGATACTCACTCCAGGCCTTGGCAGGTTCGTAGATCTCATCCAAAAGCTCTTCTGCCCGCTCTGATCCCAAGACGCCCATCACGTCCAGCCCGGTGGGAATGGGCCTGATAATGGGAGCCGTAAGACGGCTGAAAATCTCTGAATCCGGGAGATAGCGCTGTCCCATAAAGCGAAACTGAGGTCCCGGGTCTTCATCTGCGGTGGAGACAATCCTGGCCTCATCCAGGGTATCCACCTCCTGATAAAATGCATCCAGGTTTTCATCCACCTCCTGGGGCATGGGAAGCTTTCCATAAGTCTTTTTAATGGCCTGGATCAACTCCCAGGGCCCCAGGTCATCGGAGGTTCCCACAAAGAATCCGGTAATGGTATAAATATTTTCCCATAGGTCCATTCCATATTCCGGTTCCAGGCTGCCCAAGGCAGAACAAAGGATAACCGTCATGGCTGCCCCCTCCTCATTCTTTTTTCCATCCTGATAAAAGGCAAAGGGAAGAACCCCATAAAGACTCATTACATTAAAATAATCCGTAAGGTCCTGGGACCGGGTATAATGCCCCCGTACCGTAAAAAGACTGTAGTCTGTCCTGCTCCCGGTAATAGAAGAACTCTCTGCTGTCTTTGCTTCAATAAGGTCCAATTCTTTATCTACCAGGGGGATCAACTCCTGGGGAAAGCTTTTCGGCAG